>CAZNEH010000020.1:0-19425 GCA_964572175.1 uncultured Gammaproteobacteria bacterium | reverse complement strand
TTCCCGACTTAACGGTACATCTCACGACACGAGCTGACGACAACCATGCAGCACCATTCCTATAGTTCCAAAGGCACATTCTAGTTTCCTAGAACTTCTATAGGATGAATCCCGGTAAGGTTCCTCGCTTATTGTCGAATTAAACCACATGCTCCACCGCTTGTGCGGGTCCCCGTCAATTCCTTTGAGTTTTAAGCTTGCGCTCGTACTCCCCAGGCGGGATACTTAACGTGTTAACTAAACGATACTGAAAGGGTCGAACTTCCAATACCTAGTATCCAGCGTTTACGGCGTGGACTACTGGGGTATCTAATCCCATTCGCTCCCCACGCTTTCGCTATTGTAGCGTCAGTAATGTTCCAGCAAGCTGCCTTCGCCATTGGTGTTCTAGCTGATATCAACGCATTTTACTGCTCCACCAGCCATTCCGCTTGCCTCTCCCATACTCTAGTCTAGCAGTTTCTAGGATATTCCTCCGATTGAGTCGGAGTCTTTTACCCTTGACTTACTAAACCGCCTTTTAGCTCTTTACGCCCAATAAATCCGGATAACGCTTGGGGCCTTCGTATTACCGCTGCTGCTGGCACGAAGTTAGCAGCCCCTTATTCATCTAGTACCATCACTAATTTTTCCTAGATAAAAAACCTTTACAACCCGAAGGTCTTCTTCGGTTACGCGGCGTCGCTCCCTCAGCCTTTCGGCCATTGGGGAAGATTCTTGACTGCAGCCTCCCGTAGGAGTCTGGGCAGTGTCTCAGTCCCAGTGAGGCGGGTCATGCTCTCACACCCGCTACCCGTCGTTGCCTTGGTGAGCTATTACCTCACCAACAAGCTGATGGGCCAAAGGCTTCTCCCGAAGCGATAAATCTTTACAAGGGAATGACTTATGTCCCCCCTTGTCTATTCGGTATTATTCCACTTTTCAATGGGTTATGCCGAACTTCGGGGTAAATTACCACTGTCTTACGCACCCGTCTGCCAAGGGTCTAAACCCTTTCGACTTGCATGCCTCAAACACGCCGCCAGCGTTCATCCTGAGCCAGGATCAAACTCTCAGTAAAATTACTTACATAAATGCAAGTAACATATGAGGAAAGCTACAGAAACAAATCTGTAGCCATAAAAAACTTAAACATTGGCTATAATTCTTACTACTATTAAGTTGTCAAAGACCTGCTCAAGGGTCAAATAAAAACCCTGAAATCAGGGCGAAAACACTTCCTTTCGGGTTATTTCCACGCTAATTTCAGCGTTTTAAACTAAATTGTATTTATCTCTTAGCTATCGAGATATTGTTCGTATGTCTAATATTACACAATCTCCTTATATTTGTCAAGGATTTTGCCTCACACTATATAAACACCTTATCCACAGACTTATCCCCTCTTCTTATCTCGCCATTCGGCTATCTTTTTATGATCTCCAGATAATAATACTTCAGGCACCTTTAAACCTTCATACTCCTCTGGTCTAGTATACTGCGGATATTCCAAAGTCTTTCCATCTGAATAAGACTCATCCTTACTAGACTCATCTTTTCCCAATACTCCAGGCAACAATCTACTTACTCCATCAACAATAATCATACTTCCCAACTCTCCTCCAGTTAATACATACTCACCAATAGATACCTCCTCATCAATAAACTTCTTAACTCTTTCATCAACTCCCTCATAACGCCCGCTTACCAAAACCAACTGATCATACTTAGTCCATCTTTGAAAATCTTTTTGCTTTAAAACTTTGCCTTTAGCCGATAATAAAATAACTCTAGAATTTTTCTTCTTAACTTTCTTAATACATTTAGCAATCGGCTCAACTTGCATTACCATTCCTACTCCCCCGCCATAAGGCTTATCATCTACGTTCTTGTGTTTATCACTAGAAAAAACCCTCAAGTCATGAGCCTTGATTTTAATCTTTTTATTTTCTTGTGCTCTCTTTAAAATACTCTCTCCAAAGTAAGAATCAAATATTTTAGGAAATATAGTAACTAAGTCAAACCTCATTAATCATTCTTTTTAATAGACTCCACTTCCCAGCCTTTGAATACATAACTAAATAAATTATATCTATTCTCAGTATTTTTACGCCTCATAGTAATAATATAAGTCTTAGCGCTATCATCTAAAGTAATCTTTACTCGAGCTTTATAATAACCAGCTAAATAACTAAAATAAGGCTTAAATTTATCGTCTTTTTCTTTCCAAGATTCTCCTTTAATAATCTTGTACTTAAAAGTCTCTTCTTCGGTCCAATTTTCAGTATAATCAAATCTTTTAGCTGTTTCATCGCCTTCAGCTAAATAAGTTTGAGCTGCCTCTTCCTTGCCTTTTTCTACTGCTTTTAAATAATCCTTTAAAGCTCCTTTAGGAGAGTAAATCGCTGCATAAATCAATCCTAATACTAGTAAAACACCTAAAGCAATAACTATCCCTAAAACTAATTTCTTTTTGTCCATAATTTCGTGCCCGGGCGGTTATTCTAAACGCCTCGGGTATTATTAATTATTATATATCTATTATATCATAAAACCCCTGGAAATCCAGGGGCTTTACTTTTTTATAAAAGAACTAGTCTTTAGATGTTTAAATCATCGATTGCAGAAGTATCAACTTCTTCTTTAGCCACCTCTTCTTTTGGAGCCTCTTCTCTAGCTGGCTTTGGAGGACGTGAACCTTCTGGTTCATAAATCTTCAAGTTAACTCGAGATTGATTCTTAGCGCCAACAACTCTTAATAGAGTTCGAAGGGCTTTTGCAGTTTGACCTTGTCGTCCGATAATTTGTCCTAAGTCTGTAGGATCAACTTTTAGAGTAATTAATACTCCCATTTCGTCAACAGTTCTTTCTGTTGAAACTGCGTCTGGATTGTCTACGAGTGATTTTACAACGTACTCGATAAACTCTTGGTCTCTTTCCATAGTTTTGGATGTTCTTTGTTAATTTATCTGACAGCTTGAATATTACCTCAAACTGTTAATAATGTCAATATTCTTATGTAGTTCCGGTAAAACCTATTAAAGCATTAAAAACAAACTCTAATAAAGCATAACTTCCTAAAATAACCACCATTCCCACTACTGTCCATATAAAAATCTTCTTTGCTTTACTTACTTGCTCCTCCGCCCCTCCCGCAGTCATCCATAAAAACCCGGCATATATCATTACTACTAAAACTACTGCCCCCATAAACCCTAAAGCCACTTGAACTACCACGGCCACAATTTCATTAGGGTCAGTAAAAGTAGTTCCTCCAAAAGGATTTTCTAAACTATACTCTTCTGCCTTTACTGGCAAAGCTAGTAAAAATAAACCTAAACTAGCCAAAAAACGACGTAAATACATATTGTACTATTGTGTAAGCCATTAAAATTAATAAAACTCCAGCCATAGACCAAACCATTCCTTTTTTTGCCTTACTCACTGTTTCTTCATTTCCGGCAGCAAAAATAAATCTAAAGCCATTAAACACAAAAACTAAAAACGCTAAGCCACCCACAATCCCTAAAATTGCATTTACCACATTTACATAAATATCATCAATTGTTGTTCCAGTTCCTAAAGGATTTTGAATTGTTCCACTAACTCTTGAAGAGCCCCCTCCAGTTCCGCCGGTAGTACTCCCAGAATCTCCACCAACTCCGCCCTCTTCTGTAGATCCATCTGAAAATATAGCATCACAAAGAGCGGTGGCATAAGCATCACAGGTTTCCACTGAATCTCCGTCAGCCCGACAAGCTATTGACTCACTTGAAACACAATCTGTGTGATCTGTATAGCTACTCGCCTCTCCGTCACCTTCAGACTCTTCTGGAAATAAAACTTCACAATAACCAGCTGCAAAATCATCACACTCCTCATCAGACCAAGTAGGATAAGTTTCTGAGCACTCTAAAGCCTGATCTATATCACATTCTGAATAACTATCATAAGCCAAAACCACAGAACCACTAAAAAATAATCCTGCAACTGCTAATAATAAAATATATTTTATTTTTTTCATATTTATTCAGGTAATTTAATACAACACCTCTGTCCCTGACCACAGGAATCATCTCCATAAGTAGCCGGATAATCGCTAGCACAAGAATCATCATTATCCACGCAAGACTTTGCTTCCCCTGCTAAGACCCATAAATTATAAGTACACTCATTTTCACAAGTACAATCTCCAGAACAATTCTCTCCTGGCCCCACAGCACTTTCATTATAACAATAGCTATAAGCATCATTACACGGATCACCAACTAATTTTCCTTCACACCCCTTAGTTGTTGTTGCCGCTGGAGTGCTGCAATCTGGATTCCACCATTCCTGGCTAAATATTCTCACACTTCCTAAACTTCCTCCAGCTAAAGCAAAAATCAAAAAGTTAACTAAAGTCCAAGCAAAAAAAGTAATTAATAACCCAGTAAAAGTTCCTACTACTAATTTCTTTCCTTTATCAATCATATTTTCATTAGCTCCTCCCAAAATCCACATCAGCCCTCCGATAATTAACATTACCACTGCTGTAGTTCCAGCTGCAATTCCAATAATCTCTGTTAAATTAATTGCTAAGGCTAAAAAATCACAAGTCTTACAATCCCCAGTCGTGGCACAATCAGGAACAATCTTAATCTGCGCCTGAGCCGCCGGAGCCATTAATAAGAAAACAAATAATACTAAAAATATTTTTTTATTCATAAGTTAATTCTATTTTATCAGCTGCTTGATTTAAAATTTCTTCTAAAGTTCCAATACCTCCTAAAACATTACTAATCATTTCTTTAAAAGTTTCTTCTACTACTTCTGGATCACCGCCATGGTACCAGCTTCTTGCTGTTAAGGCTTGGTCCACCCAAGGGCTTAGATCGTACTCCTCAGCTTGAGTAGTTAATAAATTTCTTAAGGCCGCGGGCTTATTAGTGCTAGTTAAATATTTTTGCGCTTGTTCTTCTCCCGTAATATTTTGGACAAAAAACCAACTCATTTCTGGATAATTCGTATTCTTAGACACAGTCTCCACCCAGTAATAAGCTTGATTAGCCTTAGCTGTTGGATTAACTTGCGGCACAGTTGTAAAATCAAAATTCAAATTAGGGGCTTGGGCTCTAATCTCTTCTAATTGATATTGATACCCGATAAAAAAGGCTAAGTTACCTTGAATAAACTGCTCTAAAGCATTAGGCATTTGCTCGTTCCAAGAATAAGTCTCTTTATCTTCTTGGCTAAAGCTAGTATAAAAATCAACTGCTCGCAGTCCTGGGAAGTAACCTGGCTGAATCTCAGATTGATGAGTGAAATCTATGTTTCCGTTATCTTCTATATTAGTTCCATTTTGCAACATTAACAAAGTAATTAAATCTCGGGCTCGAGGAATATTTTCATAAGCTCCTAAAGCTGCCCCAGAGCGAACAATATCTCCATTAATATTAATAGCCGTAGTAGCCACTGATTGCTCCACAAATTCTTGCCAAGTCTTCGGCGGATTAGCAATTTCCGCCTGATTTAAAATATCTTTATTATAATAAAGACCTAAGGTGTCCACGCTTAAAGGTAAGCCGTAAATCTTTTCTTGATTTTCAGCTTCCTGGTCTTCGTAAACCACGTCTTCGTAAACCACGTCCACAAACTGACTCTTTAATTGCTGTAAACTTAAAGTTTTTAAAGTCTCTTGCTCTACATAAGTTTCTATTTGCCCTAACCGCTCTTGCTGGGTCACAGTATTAACATTCACTACTTCCGGCATTGGCTGAATATAATTCTGATACTTACCCATCCAATCATTAGGCACGCTAAATACATCTGGGCCCTCTCCTCTAACCCAGGCATCTAATAATTCTTGCTCGTACTCATCATAGCCAAAAGTCTGCATATCTATTTTTACATACGGATATTTTACTTGAAAAGCATCAATCGCTTCATCAAAATCACTACGCTCATCAAAAACACGCCAGTACTTTAAAGTAACTGTCGCGGGCATTTCACCTGATTGTTGGCATAATGCTCCAGTAGTCATAACCACTACTAGTAAACAGAATATTCCAACTAAACTAAATAGTTTTTTCTTGCCTCCCATATGCATATATTATACCACATTATACTTATCTTGCAAAAGCTTTTTAAATTTACCATCTTCTTTGTATATCAGCAGATCCACGTATCTCTTAGTTGGCCAAAAACGAAGCTCTCTAGGAACATTTAAAAACGCTGAATCCAAGTTAACATCACAAGCAAAATGCTCTACTTGATACACTTCTCCCCCATTAACAGTCTTTTCTGCCAATATCAACGGCAACTCTTCTTCATGCTTTATTAAATCCTCAATAGTAAACCAAAAAGTATTAGTATTAAAACTCTTAATATCATCTTGATTAAAATCCTCTGGAAACTTCATTCCTTCCACAATCACTAATTTATCATTTACAAAACACGGTGCTCCGCCTTTGTCTCCAGGATTCTTTGGCGCAATCTCCACAGTTCGTCCTTTACCCTGCTTAATGTGATACCCTAAGATTACTGGATCAATATCAGTCCCAAAATTATCAATATTAGCAAAAAGCATATATTTCACTTCTGGCCATTTATGTTCTTTGAAAAAATCTTGAATTAAATGTAAAAAATCTCCATGCCCACAAGGTGCAAAGCTCAGCTCTCCTTCTTCACCAATAAACACATCTATTTCATCAATGCTTTCTGGTTTAGTAAATCTAGGATATAAAGGCTTTTGAACTACTTTAAAAAATTGCTCTGGACTTAATTCTAAATATTTTTTATAAATCTCTTCTAAATGCTCGTCTGTTTTTTCATCAGTCACAAAGCTATTCATTAAAATAACTTTCAATTTTGGATTTACTTTTATTAAGTTTTTAATCTTTAGTTCTAAATAACTTAAATCATTAACTGTCTTAGTCACTCCTTTAGGTGAATTAATAATTTCTGGAGTTAAAGCCTCTAATTCTTCTTTATATTTTTCTTTTTCTTCGTCTGAAACCTTTTTCATATTAAAGTACCGAGTCGCCGCTCCGCCATTTAACCAAAATACACAAAGCTCGCCCTTGTCGATCGCTTCTTGCCCAATTTTTCTAAGCTCTTCTTTGTCTAAATTCTCATAATGGTCATACTCTTCTTCTTTAGGCGCTCTTAAAGTTTCTTTAGGAATAATAAAAGAAGTTGGTGAAATTTCACCAGACTGCAACTTTAAATGAACGTGCTTAATTTGTTTTGGATCAATGTTAAAAGCCTTTAACTGTTCACGTAATTCTTGATTATCAATATACTGCATGGTGTATTATTTAATAATAAAAGTACTCATATTTTATCATTTTATACCTCTTTTTGGCAAATAAAAAAGACCCGCTTGCCTCGCCGTAGCGAAGCAGAGGCGGGTCCCCCCAATAGGTCGCCTTACTCCAGCGGCACGATAATGAGACCCCAGGGGTCGCACCAATACTCGCCGTCTGGACGAACTTCGCAGCGCACCAGGCTACCACGCTCGAACTGGCCATAGCCATAGACGTCAGACCTCCACTGACCGCCCTCTGCACTCCGACAGTAGAGAACCGCGATGTCGGTTCCTCTGGTATACGGCTCATAGACCCGCCATTTCTCCCATGGCAAGTCAAAGTGGGCATGGCCTTGGCTAGGCACCACTTGTCCCGGAGTCTGCTCCTGGTACTCTGTCCCCTCCCGAACCTGACGAATGCTTGCGAACATGCATTCCAAATCTTGTTCGGTCTGGTTGCGCACCGAGATACGGACTCCGTAATACTCCTGCACCTCTTCTTCAGTGTATTCCACCTCGATCTCTGGAGACTGATGAAGGGCACACGCAATCACTAGAACCATCCAGATCATAACCTACTCCTGCCGAAACTGATAGAGCTGAGGAATCGTCATCTCTCGACGCTCCAACCCCTGCAGATAACAGGCCAGTTCCCCGACCCTCATCTCGCAGTAGAGTACCCCGGCGTACGGAAAGTCAGCCTGGGCAAAGAAGTAGTACTCTTCGAACTTACCCCAGTCTTCTACACACGCCACTTCGACGTAGCCGATCCCCCGATAGGTGACATGTTCCATCAAAGGCCAGAACGCAGGCAGACCCAGGAACGCGGTGGTTCCTTGCTCGATCTGTGCCAGCACTCGAAGCTCGGAATTGCGATCGTAGTAGAAGCTGCAGTAGTCCACGCCAGAGCACTCCGGATCATAGACCCGATACTCGACAAAGCACTGCACCTCATCGACCGCCTGGTTCTTGATGATCACCTGGCCCGAAGGCACTTCCGGAAGTTCCGGCGCCTGGTGAAGGGCGCACGCGCTATACAGCGCAAAAAAAATAAAGAGCATCTCACGCCCTCCCTGTGTTCGTGGTTCTCTTTATTTTTACCTAATTTTGGCCCAAAAGTCAAATTACTCGTGCCGTCTTTCTATATTATCTTCATCTCCATAATCTGCAAAACAATCATGATGATTAGGAGTATTGAAATTTTCATCCTCTTCATGCTTAACCGAACACCAGTAATGCTCCGTCCTACCGGCAATCTCCACTCCATAAGCTAATAACCCATTAGCGTATCCACAATAAGCGCAAAAAACTTTTTCTATAGGATTTAAGTAACTTAATTTATGTCGATCAATTTTAACATAATCTCTTCTTCTAACTAGCTCGATCCGATAAAGCGGAAAACAAATCCGATGATATACTTCAATAAAAAAATCAAATATCACTAACGGAATAATTACTGCAAAAATAAACGGCGCAGACACCACATGCCGCACTTGCTTATTAACATTATCACTTAAAATTCTTTCTACCATATATTTTATAAATTATATTTTTTTAACTATTCCTTTTTTAGAATCTACTTCTACTCTATCTCCATCTTTTAATATTTTAGTCGCTATCTTAGTTCCTACAATACAAGGTTTTTGCATTTCTCGAGACACAATCGCCGCATGGCAAGTTAACCCTCCCTCATCAGTCACAAACGCACTTGCTTTTTTCATTGCCCCCACAATCGCTGGAGTAGTCGCCATAGAAACCAGCACATCCCCCTCCTTCATCTTAACCATATCTTCTGTTCTATTTATAATCTTCACTCTCCCCTTTATCTTCGGCCCTAAACAAGCACAAACACCTTTAACTTCCTTGCCCGACGCAGTATTAGCGGAGGCGGGTTCTTTTTTTACATTATTCTTAATAAATTCTTTAGCTTTTGCTCCACTATAAAAATATATCTTTTTATTTTTTCCTGGTACTACCACGTGTAATCTTTCTATCTCTTTTAAATATTTTTTATCTACTTTCTTTCCTTTCAACCATTTCTCTAATTTCTCTATCGGGGCAGACCTTACCTCTCTTAGAGATAATCCCAAGCGAGATCCAATTTCGCCCACTACTTTTTCCATATGATAATAAGACTTAGACTGTAAGTCTTTCCTCCGCGGCTTAGCCCAAACAACTTTACCTGCTAAATAAGCAATTTTCTTTTGTCTAGAATTTAATTTTAATTTTTGAGTATAATCCTTCTTCTTCCTATCAATCTCTTGCCGATATTTTTTTCTCTTAGCTAATTCTTTTTTAGGCTGAATATTTTTATGAGCATATTCTTTTAAAAATTCCACAAAATCTTCTTCTGTATAAGCTGGTCCTTGGTAAACATAAAATACCCAAGCATATTTACTAGTTCTTCTCTTTACTTTTTGATATATTTTTTTGTGTTCCTGTTGTAATACAGATAAAAAATATTTAGCTGGCTTTTCTTTTAAAATTTTTAATAACTTTTTCTTTTGATAAATTTCCTGATAAATTTCTAGCCAACTATTTTCTTGTTCTTGGGCAAAAGAATCTTTTAACGGATAAGTGAAAACATCATAATACTTCTGATGATCTTTGGTCCCTAGTTTTTCTTGTAAAATATTTTTTAATTCTCCCTCTAAATAAGAAACGCCTCCAATATCTAATAAAACCAATAATCCTCCGTGCGCATATGTTCTAGCTTGTAATTTAGTAAATTTTTTATAAGCCTGAATTAATTTTTGATTAGACCATTTTTGTAAATCCTTCTTAAGCAAATCTTCCGTATATCCATTCATTGTCTTCCCTGTCTTTAAAGACCGGTCTATGATTTTATCAAACTTATCTAAATCACCGCCTATTTGGTCCATAAAAACTTGAGCCATCCCCTTCCAAGAGCTCATTTTAGTAATATATTTAATTTCATTATCCCTAGAAATAATCCCCAAATATGGCCAGGGCAATTTAATCTCTTTATGCCAAACCAAAACTAAATCTGTCCAAAGACGATTACGTAGATAAGGAGACTTAAAATCTCCAGCTAATAATGCCCATTTTTCTTTCATATCTTTATTATACCAAACAAAAACAGGGTTGCACACACCCTGTTTTATATATCTATCAGTGAAGTTAAAACTAATCTCTTTCTTTTGGAGGACGAGCTTCGTTCACAGTTAGTGTTCTACCTTCAAAATCTTTCTCATTGAACATTTCGATTGCAGCTTGTGCTTCTTCTTCAGAAGACATTTCTACAAATCCAAACCCTCGAGAACGACCAGTCATTTTATCAGAAATGATAGTAGCTGATTCTACAGTCCCAGCTGCACCAAAAGCTTCTGTTAAAGCTTCTTCTGTAGTTGAGTAAGGTAATCCACCAACGTATAATTTTTTGTTCATAATACGTTAATATTGTTTATTTAACGTAAGTCGACCTTCCATAAAAACCTTTTTCATTGCCTTTAATTTAACCGCTGTGCTAGCAATTAAACCCCGGGCAACAAAGTCCTTTGAAAAAACTTACACAATAAGTATAGCATTAAAGCCCTATTTTGTCAATAGTTTGGCCAAAAAATCATTAAACCTGGGCTACGGCCACTACATAATTCTTCCCATGCTCCTTAGCACACTTAGGACAAGTAGTGTAGTAAAAATAAGTTTTCTTAACTTCTTTACCTTGAGATTTTACATACTCTTCCATTTCCTTATACCATTTCCCAGCATTTTTATAAGGGCCTTCAAAAACCTTGGTCATATAGGTTCCGGAAAGTCTTTCTGTTTCCATTCCTTCTACTTCTTTAGACACTGCGATGTACTGCACAGATTTCCAAAGAGAAACATCGTCTGACAATAAAATAAAATCTTCATTTTGTAATCCTGCTCCAGCTTTCTCAATTTTGTCACACATATCACCCATTACTTTACCCATGTTTAAAGGAACATGCATAAAACAACGAATATTGTCTTTAACAAATAACTTATTGTCCCAAGTAATTGTTCTGTTGTCCCAAAGTTCTGGCTGAAACTTAGGACAACAGATGTCTTTTTTCTCTTCCATAATTTTTATATATAATTTTTAAATCTTTTTTACCTAACCCAATCTTTAATCCATGTTTTACAAACGGATTTTCCCATGGATCCTGCTTATCCAACTCCTTAATCTGCCCATTAAAATTAACTAGCAACTTCTGCAATAATTTATTCCTTAATTTTAACTGGCTATACAGATCTTTTAACAACGCAATCCCATAAACCTCGGCCGCTACTTGATCATCAGAAGCAAAAACCACTCCTTCTTCTAGTTCCACCTGCCTACTTTTAAAAGTTTGCATTACTTTTGCATCTGGCCCAAAAGTAACTTGCGCTTTTGTCCCTACCACTAAAGTTAACCTCAATTTATCTTTAATTGCTAAGCTAATTTCAGTCATTTTTTCAAAAAACTTTCTATCTACTATTTTCCCGCCCTTCATTCCTGCTTGTTTAGCATAAACTTTAAAGGCCGCATTAAACGGACCTTCTTGGTGAAACTCCATTCGAGAATCCTCTCGTAAAATTCCCACCATGTTTTTAAACCCTAAGGTTACCCCAGCCTGAGCATGAGTGCTTAACCGCGGCAAAGAAATAATATGATCAACCTCGTCTACCCATTTAGTATAATAAAAACCATTTTCCCAAGATGGTGCCTCAGTAAAATGATTAAACCCATCCCAGCCATCTTTTTCAAAAGACTTAAACTCTCCTTCATTTCCTGCGTCGATAAAACACTTCTCTGAATCACCCTTCACAATTCCCTCTGGCCCGCACACCACATGTTCAATCCCAGATTGATCACCCACAATCACCTTAGCTCCCCGCTCTTCTAAAATTTTCTTAACTACTCGAATTCCTACCGGCGAGGTGGTGGCTGGATACGGGTCTGGAGAATTAATCGCTGGCTTTAACAAAACCAAGTCTCCTTCTTTGAGCCACTCTAAATTATTAGTTGCTCTTAAAAAAACATCTTTAATATCTTCTTCTAAATTTTCAACTCCTTGGACAAAGAGTTTAGACATAGTTATGGCAAGTAATTAATCTCTGTTACTCCGTTTTCCTGTAAATAATTAGTTAAATCCTCATCTGGATGAAGCCCTAGCCAATCCTCAAAAACAAAGTCAATAATAATTGCTTTTAAGCCAAATAAAATCAATAAGTAAAAAATAATAATCACAAATCTTTGAGAATTAATTCCTAAATTTTTAAATCGAGGAAATAATTCCTGCATAATCCGTAAAATCTTATCTGGAGAAACAAATAACTTAATCACTAAAAACAAAACAAATAAAATCGTATAAGAAAGAGGCAATTCCGCAAAAAAATACAGCAATAATATTAATGCTGCAAATATCACAAAACGCACTCCTAAATAATGAAAACTCCGTTTTCTAAACGCTGCTTTTTCCATGTCCTTATTATATCACAAACTCGCCTTCTAAAACATGTGCCTCTGGCTTACCATCTAGCCCATCAGCTTCTGTTTCCTCAGTAATAACAACCTCGTTAAAACTAGATTTATCTTCGTCTGAGTTATATTCTAATACATATTCTCCATCAACTAACTCCATTTTTCCGGTAGAGAAAAACTCTAAACTTGGACTGGATTTTACCAGCCATCCTTCATAAAATTTTCCCTCTGCTGGAGCTTCTAAATCTGCTTCTACTTTATGATAAAACCCATCTTCATCATAAATTCTTACTGCGGTTCCGCTACCAGAATAATTTCCTACTGCTTCCAGCTTAGTATCTTCTAATTCTTTGTCTTTAATGTTTTCAAATTGAGTGCTATCTACTTCTATGGTCTTAACCACAAAATCTTGAGTCTTTTCTTCAGTCACTTCTTCTGTGTGTCCGCAGCCAGTTAATAAAATAATTAACCCAGCGCTAATTAATAATAATTTTTTCATATATTTTTATTTAATTGTTAATCTATCAAAAACATATCCGCTTTTATCAATAGCCTTAACTTTAATTTTCTTTGGATAAATAGTTAAGCCCACAAAATGATAATCAGATAAAAATACTTTTGAATAAACAGTGTCATTGTCTTGGGTATACAAACTTCCTCCGCCTCCGCCAGTTACAATATAATATATTCCATTAACTTTTTTATTTCTTTCATAAGTATGATCATGTCCATTCAAAACTAGGTCCACATTATATTCTTCAAATAAAGGCACTATGCTATCGCGCATGTCTTCTTCTGGACCATGCATTCCAGAGCTATAGGGAGGATAATGGAAAAAAACAATTTTCCAATCCTGGTCCGCATCTTGTAAATCCTGTTCTAGCCAATTATATTGATCGCTTCCTTCTGAATAATCGATAACAGAATTCAAAGCCACTATATGAACATCGTCCTCATTAAAAGAGTAATAATCTTCACTAGAGCTAAGCTTTGTTGGATACTCAAAATAATCTTTATACGGCCCAGCATCGTCTGTGCGGTAATCATGATTACCAATTGATCCATAAAAAGGAATTTGAGCTAATAATGGCTGGTAAGGAGTAAAAAAATAATCTTCAAACTGAGCATAAGTCCCATCATTATAAGCAACGTCTCCAGTGTGGAGCATCATTTCTGGCTCCCACTCCATCATTTGCGTCGCCACCTTATATTGAGCCACACTTCCATTCCCACTATCTCCAATTACCGCGATCTTTAAAGGATTGTCTTTGGTAATTACTTTTCGAGTATGAAAAAAATAATTCTGGGTCACCCTGTCACCATCTTCATCAGTTAAATAATAAACATAATCCTTATCTGCTTTTAGACTAGTTAATCTGTAACGATGAGTGGTAGTACTAGAAGAATCTCTTTTGGTTTTCCATTTTTTAGCTCCGTCTTTTTGGTATTTAAAAATCAACTTTTGCTCACTTTCTGTGCGCACTTTAATAGTTACAGCTTTCTTAGTTACTCTTTGTAAGTATGGACCAATGGTCAACCCAGAATTTGTCGCTGCTCCAGTGCTAAAAGGAATAAATAAAAAACTTATTATCCCCACTAAAATAAATTTCTTCATATTTTTTCTAAATTATTATTCAATATAATTGGTTTCATCCCTAGAATTTCTTCCTTGTACCCTATTTCAGGAATTGGATTTAACAAATAAATATTTCTTTTCAAGTGAAAAGCCACTCCCATCTCTAAAAAAGTATTTCCTCCAATATAATTCATTATATCATTTTTATCATAATTCAAAACTAAAATCACCTCAGACCACTCAATTTTCTCAAAATGCCACCGAATCGCTTCTTCCTTACGATCCCAAAGCCACCCTTCTTCTGTTTTAGTCGCTTTTCTCTGTTTATACACTTCCATCACTGGAATCTCATCACCATTTTCCTTAACCATCCTATTTGGTGGAATCTTTACCTCGTGCCCTAGTTCTTCCAGCTGCTTTTTTACTTCTTCCATCTTTTCATAAAAGGCAATGCTCCCACAAATCGTTACTTTCATAATTCTTTTTTTAATAAAGACACAATTTCTTTTCTCATAATTATTCCTGTTTTTTTAGCTGCTGATTCTTTAAACTTAGCTTTAAAAACTTTTTCCAAAATATTCTGTGTTTCTACATCGTCTGTAATAAAAACATTAAATCCTTTTTCTAAATCAACGCAAGTGAGAAAAATATACTTTACTTCCTTTTCTTTTTGTATCTCAGATAATAATTCTTTTACCTTTTGTAAATTCTCTTTTATAAAATCATCCAAATCAATAATTTCTAATTGAGCAATCCCAATTTTTTCTCCATTAATCTCAAAGTCTTTAAAATCACCAATTAAAATTTCTTTTAATGGTTGAGTAAATTTAGATTTATGCAAAAACATTTGCCGCACATAATCTTCTGGTAATTCAATTTTACTTTTCAGCCAATCCGCCATTTTTTCATCTCTTTCAGTAGTTAAGCTACATTTAAAATTTAAAGTATTTGAAATTATTGCTGAATAAAGAAGCGCTGCTGCTTCTTTAGAAATATCCATGTCTCCTTTTTTAAACTTCTCAGCAATTAAAGTAGCGCATGACCCTACTAATTCTATCTGGGCTTTTGCTCTAGTAAATTTATCTATATCCTCAGACTTTCTATGATCAATTATTTCAATTACTTGCTCTGGTTTTATTTTTTCAGGAACTCTTAAAACCTCACTAGCATCAACTAAAATAATATCCTCACAATCATTAATCAACTCCTCAGCTTGATCTATTTTTATATTAAATTTATCTACTACAAACTGAGCCTCTCGATGAATTTCTCCAAAAAATCCAGCCTGAGCCTCAATTCCTTTATTCCTTAAAAATTCAGAATAGGCATATCCACACCCAACTCCATCTACATCTGGATTTTTGTAACTTGTTATTAAAGTCTTTTTCATGTCTTTATTGTACCTTAATCTGTAACTATTGACAAAAACATACTTATGATATATAATGTATATATAATTAATATACAAAATATGTCTGTCGTAATTAACTTTAAAACAGAAGATAAAGTTAAAAAGCAAGCCCAAAAAATAGCTACTGAAATGGGCCTTAGTTTAAGTGATATCTTAAACGTTTATTTACGTAAATTTGTAAAAACCAAGGAATTGCACATAAATGTATCTGAAACTCCTTCTCCTTATTTAGTAAAAAGCTTAAAACAGTCTGAGCTTGACCGTAAGAGAGGTGATGTCTCCCCTTCTTTTGACAATGCTAGAGATGCCATTAATTGGCTGAACGACGATAACGCAAAATATGAAAATCAAAAAACTAAAAAACAGTAAAATCATCTTTTTTGATTTCCTCGGCACTCACAGTCAATTATATAAATAAAGTTATTGAATTTTACTCAAATCCCCGTCTAAAACTACTGGCTGCATAGCAACTAATTCGTCTTTGTATCCCACTTCCGGAATTGGATTTAATAAAAATATTTTTTTCTCTAATACATGAGCAAATCCCATCTCTAAAAAAGTATTTCCACCAATGTAGTCAGGGACACCCTTCTTCTCATAATTCGCTACCAAAATAGCATCACCTGTCTTGATTACCTCCCAATATTTTCTAATCGCATCAAATTTAACTACTCTCTCAGCAATTTCCCCATTCTCTTTTTCCTTTTTTATGTCTTCTAAGGTAACTTCTCCCCTTAAAATTCTTTCCGAAGTTAATGGGATCTGTACTTCAAATCCCAGCCCCTCTAGCTCATCAGATAATTTTTTAATTTCTGGGGTAAAATTTAAACTTCCACAAATTACAATTTTCATATTTTTTTAAAATAAACTTTTTTGTTGAGGCTCGTATTCAGCTCTTTCTTTATCAGAAAAAATCTTCACTGTCCCAAACACTCCATCATAACCAGGCTTAACCACTAAATCCCCTTTTCTCATCTTATCAATCGCTATACCCAGCATAAAATTATGCTCTTTAATTTTTTCTAAATCTTCTTCCAAAAGAATATTAAACTCTGAGCCTAGTTTTTCTATTAATCCATCATACTCCTTACCCACTCTTTTAGAACTAGTACTCTTTACCCCATTAATCTCGGCAATAATCTCTTTTAAAGGAACTAAAGATTTATAAGGCGGGCGAACTTTTCTTTGCTCTTCACTATCTTGATCTGCTAACTCCTCCACCCGATAATCCACTCCCACGGTTAGACCCTTGCCACACTTAGGGCAAATTCCTTTATGTTTCCTAGTTTCCTTGGGCGCACAAGAAAAATCACACTTAGCATGGCCATCATAATGATACTTTCCTTCTTCTGGGTAAAACTCAATCGTATAAAGCAAATTTTTATTTTGTTTTATAGAGTTATAAAGCTCATCATAAGTTCCTTCTTTAAGGTCAAGCACATTTGCCTCACGTCCTAGCTTATCTAAAGAGTGCGCATCAGAATTAGAAAGAATCATTTTGTTATTTAAACCTGAAATCCGCCAATTCATTTCTGGGTCAGAACTTAAACCAGTTTCAATGGCTGGAATCTCATCTGAGATATCCTCAAAACACTCTTCAAAAGAATCATAACCAGACTTAGACCCAAACAAGGCAAACCAAGGCGTCCAAATATGGGCTGGAATAATTATTACTTGTGGATCAATGTTTAAATAAATCTCCGCCAAGTCTTTCACGTCCAATCCTAGAATCGGGCGTCCATCAGATTTTAAATTAAACCCTTTTTTAGTTAAATATTCATTAACTTTTTTAACATACTTTAAATCAGAACACACAACCACTAAATGAATCCGTCTACACTTATCATTCTTCTTATAAATACAGGCTAATTCTGTTCCTAACAAAAATTGAGTCTGAGTTTTAGACCCTTTTAAATTATAAAACCCATTTTTTTGCTTAATTAACTTTTCTTGCAATTCCGCAAACCAAGCCGGATGCGTAAAATCAGCAGTCACCATTAAATCAATCCCCTTAATCTCTGACCACTCGTCCAAATGCTCCAAGTCCATCTGCTTAGACACAGCTCTAGAATATTTAGAATGTATATGTAAGTCTGCTATTATTTTCATATTACACAACCCTTTCTAAGCCTTGCTCATCCCCTCTATAGTAAGCAAACTTTCTTTTTTTCGCCAAAGTTTTTATCATAGCTTCTTGAATTCTCCAATTTAAATCTTCAGTTGAACTATTGTCAATTAGCCCACGAGCCCTTAATTCCTCTACTCTTTTTAGTAATAAGCCTTTCCAGTGATTCATTTTCTCTGAGACCTCTTCTCTGGGTATTCCCTCTGTTTGATTAGAAGTTAAAATTAAATTTATTTCTCCGCCTGGTTGCATTAAAGCAGCATATCTACTCCTATTATCAGCCAAAACATTAGCCAGGTCACCAAAAGAAAAAGGTGTCCTTAAGTTATGAAAATGAGAAAAACCACAATTTTGAGTATGTAAGGAATCAACTAATTTTCTATCTTTTTCACTCACTTGTCTTCCAGTCCTTAAAAACATTATTGCATTGTGAGCCCTAACTCTATCTTCATCTGACAAATTATTATAAGCTAAGCCAGATCCAATATTTATATTTCTTTCTCCTACCGAAGCCTGCGCTATTTTATCTCCTATTTCAACTTGAGTGCCCCTTACTAACTCTTTTGGTATTATTATAGTGTCTCTTCCGGGATTATAAAGAACCTCAAAACCAATCTCCCTATCTTCTTCTACCCCAATTTCTCTAGATTCTTTCAATTTTCTAAGCATTCCTCCGCCTACAACTACTTTTTCTGGCATTCGATTATAATCAGCAATTCCTGTTCTTCCCTCTCGCACAGAAGCAGCTAGCTCCTGCATCATTTTTTGATGATCCCAGGTTTCTGATACTGGATCACTTCTATCTACTCTTCTATTTTCTGGCATATATAATATTATTATTTTTATACCTACATTATAGCACAAAATCAAAACCCCCTCGCTTTCACGAGGGGGTCGTTGTTAAACCCGGCACTGACCTACTTTCGCGGGAAACCCACTATCATCGGCGCTGATTTGCTTAACTACTGTGTTCGGGATGGGAACAGGTGTGGCCAAATCGCTAGAAACACCAGGAAACAGGATTAGTTACCTGCAATCGTAGCAGGACTAGAGAGTAGTACTAGAGTAATTACTGCGGTTAATACACAGAATACTCCTACTAATTTCCAGGCAACTGTATATGCTTTAATTTTTTCCATTTTGCAATTGAAAATAATTTAACTATAACCTTGAAAATTGAAATTAAGGGTAAATATAATATAGCACATTGGACTTAATTAGTCCAACTAAACGTCAGAACAAAACAATCTATTAGTACTCCTCGGCTGAATCCCTTACGGGACTTACACCTGGAGCCTATCAACCTAGTAGTCTACTAGGGATCTAAGTCTAATCTTGAAGATAGCTTCGCGCTTAGATGCTTTCAGCGCTTATCTAGACCGAACTTAGCTACTCAGCAATGCTCTTGGTAGAACAACTGATACACCAGAGGTTCGTCCTTCCCGGTCCTCTCGTACTAGGGAAGGGCCTTCTCAAACTTTATACGCCCACAGCGGATAGGAGACCAACCTGTCTCACGACGGTTTGAACCCAGCTCGCGTGCCGCTTTAATTGGCGAACAGCCAAACCCTTGGGAGCTTCTCCACCCCCAGGATGC
>CAZNEH010000019.1:0-19447 GCA_964572175.1 uncultured Gammaproteobacteria bacterium | reverse complement strand
AATCAAGTTGTGGTATAATATAAATATGAAAAAAGAAACGAAAACCACAAAAAGCACAATCTATCCCAATGGTCATTCTTTGGCTTGGGTAGTGACCGTAGACATGGGCTACGGCCATCAACGAGCCACTCACCCATTAAAAGACATTGGCTATCAAGGAATAGTCACGGCTAATAATTATCAGGGTATTCCTAAGAAAGATCAGAACACCTGGAAGAGTAGCCGTAAGATCTACGAGGCTATTTCTCGTTTTAAACGTGTTCCTATAATCGGAGCCTGGGTTTTTGATGCTTATAACTATTTACAACGAATCAAGCCCTTTTATCCTAAAAGAGATTTATCTGATGATACTTTACAATTAAAGGAAATGTTTCGCTTGATCCATAAACGGGAATGGGGTAAAAATTTAGTTGAATACTTAAATCAAAAAAACCTGCCAATGGTGACTAGTTTTTTTGTTCCTTCTTTTTTTGCTGAAGAGCATAATTTTATAAATGACATTTATTGTATTATTTGTGATGCAGACATGAGTCGATCTTGGGCCCCTTTAGAACCAGAAAAAAGTAGAATTAATTATTTTGCGCCAAATAAAAGAGTTGTTGAAAGATTAAAGCTTTATGGAGTTAGCGAAGATCGTATTTTTATGACTGGATTTCCTCTTCCTAAAGAAAATATTGGTGGAAAGTCCATGAAAATATTAAAACAAGACGTCGGAGCTCGAATTTTCAATCTAGACCCTAATAAATACTTTGTTAAAAAATACGGAGACACTATGGAAAAAGCTTTAGGCAAAGAATGTATTTGTAAAAAACAAAAAAGACCTTTGGCGATTACTTTTGCGGTTGGTGGAGCTGGAGCACAACGAGAGCTAGGAGCAGAAATAATGAAAAGCTTATATCAAAAATTAGATAAAAAAGAAATTTACCTATACTTAGTAGCTGGGGTACGCCAAGAAGTAAGCACTTACTTCTTAGAACAGATTAAAGCTCTGGGGTTAGAAAAAAATTATGGAAAAAATATTTTTATTGTATATGACCCAGTAAAAGAAAAATATTTTGAGAAGTTTAATGAGGTCTTACGTTATACAGATATATTATGGACTAAGCCATCAGAGTTAACTTTTTATTCTGGGCTGGGACTACCGATTATCATGGCTCCGACTGTTGGCTCTCAAGAAGACTTTAACCGAAAGTGGTTATTAAGTATTGGAGCAGGCGTTGACCAGGAAGACCCTAAGTATACAAATGAATGGTTATTTGACTGGATTGATTCTGGATGGTTAGCTGAGGCAGCAATGCAAGGATTTTTAGATGCTCCTAAATTTGGAGCTTACAATATCGAAGCGGTATTACAAAACAAACATTATAAGAAAGAAAAATTACAATTGATTTAAAATGACAAAACCTGAAATTTTAGCTCCGGCAGGGAGCTTAAAAAAGGCGGAATATGCTTTTTTATATGGAGCAGATGCAGTTTATGCTGGGGTTCCTGATTTCTCTTTAAGAGTTAAAGAGAATTTATTTAGCTTGGAAGACATTAAAAAAGGAATAGACTTGGCTCATTCTTTGGGTAAAAAGTTTTATGTGACGATTAATATTTATGCTAAAAATAAACACTTAGAAAAACTGCCTGAGTATATAGCTAAAATTAAATCTTTAAATCCAGATGCCTTGATTATTTCTGATCCAGGAATCATCGCAGTAGTAAAAGAAGAATGGCCAGAAGCAGTGATTCATTTATCTACTCAAGCAAATTGTACTAATTGGAAGGCAGCTGAGTTTTGGCAAAAGCAAGGACTAGAAAGAGTGATCTTAGCTCGAGAAGTAAGCTTAAGTGAAATTAAAGAAATGCATGAGAAGTTACCGGATTTAGAAATAGAAGCTTTTATTCAAGGAGCAATGTGTTTAGCTTATTCTGGTCGATGCGTATTATCTGCAGCCCTATCTAAAAGAAGCGCTAATTTAGGAGACTGCTCTCAATGCTGTAGATGGAGTTATGAAATAGTAGAGCAAAAAAGACCTGGGGAATATATGCCAGTAGAAGAAGATCAACATGGGACATATATTATGAGTTCTAAAGATATGTGCATGATCGAATATTTAGATGAGCTGCAAGAGGCTGGAGTTTGTTCATTAAAGATAGAGGGAAGAAATAAAAGTGTTTTTTACTTAGCACATATTATTAAAGCTTATCGCCAAGTTTTAGATGGCCAGTGGGACAAAGAGAAGGGTCTAGAGGAGATTAAGAAGGTAGTGACAAGAAAAATGCATACTGGATTTTTCTTAGATAAAGAAGCAGAGCAAGATCCAAAATTAAGAAGAGGCCGAGCGCCTTATAAATTTGTAGGTGAAGTATTAGAAGATGGTAGCGTGGAAGTACATAATGAAATCTATTTAGGCGATGAAGTAGAGGTAATTGGCCCAGATAAGGAATTTTATTTTAAAGTAGAAGAAATTATAGATGCGAAAACAGGAGAAAAATTAGAATCTGCCCATGGCGGAGCTGACCAAATTATAAAACTTACCTCTCCTGAAGAGTTAAAGGAAAAATATTTATTAAAAATAAAAGTATGAGTAAAAAGAAAAAAATTATCTTAGGTATAATCCTATTGATAATCATCATGTTGGTAGCCCTTTTTGCTGGAGGGCTTTATTATTATGGAGACAATGAGAAGGGTGAAAAAGATGAAGGCAAGGTTGTGATCGAAGAAGATCCTGAGCAATTTAATCCTAATGAATATGTTAAACAATTTGATGGTAAGCAATATAAAATTACAGATGCTAGTGGCAAGATTGATGGTAGGGTAAAGATAGTAATTGACGAGTCTGAGGAATACATGAAAGTTAAAGTGGGTTATTTTATAAAAATTAATGATGGTTTTGAGAAAACTAGTTTTTTAGATATGGGATCTGATTATAATTTATATGGAAATTTACAAAAAGCAGATCAAACTAGAAATGGAAATGGAACTGGATCAATTGGCGTTGCTCTTTGTGCCAAAGATTTTTGGCCAGACATGGATGAAATGATTTTAGGAGATTCTTATAGCCAAACAAAAAAGTATGTTGATTGTACTTGGGGAAATATAGATATGCTGGGAGCAGACACTGATGTGTTTTATCATCAACTAACTAGATATAGCCAGCCTAAGGATTTTAGCTTAGACTTTGTGACAGATTTAAGTAAGTTGGAAATTTATGACACTTCTAGCTCTTATTATGAAGATGCCCTAGAAGATGGGACATCTTATTATAACTATGATGCGGAAACAGTGACTCAAAATGGAGCGCTTTTAGGAACTTATAATTTAATTTATAACTAGTATGAGTAAAAATAAAAAAAGATTACTAATTATCCTTCTAGTATTATTGTTATTGCTTTTGGCTTTATGGGCTGGAGGAAGTTATTTATGGCAGGACAAAGAAGAAGAGCCTGTAGTAAATGAAAATGTTAATGTGGTAATTGAAGAAGAGGAAGAAGATGAGGATGTGGTAGAAAGAAAAATGTGGGAAGATGTTTTAGGTTGGGAAAATTGTCGAACCGTGGATGCGGACTTATATGGACCTGGAGTTTATGAGTATGAACTGGCTAATAATGATTCTATTTTATTAGTATTATGTAGAGTAGGCGGAACTTCTAACACTTATCGAGTGTATCACTATGATAAAACTGTCCAAGAAGCTAGCCGCTTGGAAATAGATTTATATGAGGCTTATCCTGGAGGAACTAGAATGGCTAAATATGAAACTTTTGCCAGCATTGAAGACTATAGTGATTTTTCTACTACAGGAACTAGCTTAAGAATTCATGATCGCTCTAACGGCTTAACTACTTGTGGAATCGACGGAACCTATGAATGGAATGATGGAATAAAAAACTATGAGATAAAATCTTTTAAAGGAAATTTAAATTGTGACGAGCCAATAGAAGAAGAAAATTGGCCGGTATTATATTAATATTTCCAAGCGTTACAGCCAGCAGCGTAATCTGCCATAGAAGCTTCGTCATAAACAGTATCATCGTAAGCAAAGGTCTCCCAGTCACTCATTAGTTGGGAGACTTTTTGTTCGTATTCATCGATTGTAGTTGGGTCGAAAAACTCGAAGGGACAATGCATGTAGTTGTCGCCATAAATTTCTATTTCTACTCGGCCATAACCCTCTGAAGAATGAGTTCCTGGATTACCGATCACGTCTCCGGCAGTAACTGTATCTCCTTCTGAAACTTGAACATTTAAAACATGATCTAAGCCAGCTGTTAATTGATAAGGATTGTCATCTATGTTAATGGAAACTTCATAGTCTTCACTAGCTTCTTGCCATTCAATGGCATTAACTACTCCATCAATAGGAGAGTAGACATTAGCGTCATCAGCCACAATATATTCAAAAGTAGGTAAAGTTATTTCTCCGTCCGTATAAACAAACTCGAAAAAGACACGCTCTAGACTACCATGAAAAATAAACGCTCCAGCTCGACCAGTTGTTTCGTCGTAAGGAGCGAAATCAACAATTAAATTTTTAATAACAAATTCATTTTCGTCCTCTTCGTCGCCCTCCTCATCCCCCTCTTCTTCCTCGTCTGGAGACTCGGTCTCTTGATCAGTAGTGGCGTTAACTCTTTTAGACCAAAGTCCGCAATTAGACTTGGTTCGACAAGCACGAACTCGAAAATAATATTTAGTTTCTGGGGTAAGTCCAGTAACTTTCTTTTTACGAATTGTCCGGCGCTTAGTTTTTACTCGCTTAACAAGTTTATATTTTCCAGCAGTGGTTTTACGTTGAACTTTTACTTGAGAAAATTTTACTCGAGTGTTTTTTATTTTAGTCCAACGAACTTGAACAAAATCCGAGCCTTGGTCAATCACTTCTTGACCTTTAACTTGTATTTCAGAGACCTTCTTTCTAGCTTGAACGTCGGATAAGGGCAAAAAGAGAGTAAAAATTAATAAACCTAAAATTATTTTTTTCATATTGTTTTTATTGGTTATGTATTAATTATAACAAAAAAAAGAACCCAGGCCCAGAGCAGAGATGAATCTCTGATGGGCGAGGGCGGGGGGGGATGCCTAGGACAGGACCTTGAGGGCCTGATCCAGGGCGTTGTGGAGACGAGCCTGGTCAGCAATGGGCCAGGTGTCGGGCTCGCCATCACGGATGAAGGAGGTGAGGTCGGCGTCGTTGTCGAAGACGGCCACATCCAGGGTGAAGTCCCAGCCATCGGAACGGACGTGCAAGCAGGCGGCCGTATCGAGGAGGTAGAAGAAGTCGTCGCAGGAGTAGTTGTTCTGGCGGACCCAGGGAGAGAGGCCGTGGAAGAGCTCGGTGTTGTCTTCCTGGCCCGGAGGAGGAACGGCCCGCGCCTCGTCGCGGCGGATCGACTCTTCGACCGAGACCTTGACGTAGAGAACCTTGGCCTTGGCCAGGATCCTGGTGTTGAGCCGGCCGAGGCAGATCTCGTAGCCGTGAGGCGGATCCAGGGGCATGGTTGCACCCTCGGGACCGCCACGGGAGAACTCGATGATGACGGTGTGACCGTCGAGCTTGTCGACCTGCTTGGCCCAGAGGTTGTCGAAGATGACCTGGGCCTTGTCCTGGAAGGCTTCGGCCAACTGGTTGACCAGCTCGGTCTTCATCTTGGCGAAGGGGCGCTTGGCCCCGGCCAAGCCGGCCGCACGGTCGAAGCGCTCGAACAGCCAGTGAGCCGGGTCCATGACCTGGCCATCGGGCAAAACGAAGTTGCTGTAGCCGTAGGCCTCTTCCCAGTTGACGAGGGCCTCGTAGTCCTGGTTGAGGAACTCGATGAGCATCAACCAGGTCATGGGATCGACGAAGCCCTTGTCCGGAGCCTGGAAGAAGATCCCGGGGATCTCGAGCTGGTCCCGGCAGATCTTGTCCAGATCGATCATGGCCTGGACGTACGGATAGTCGTCCAGGTGGATGAGGGCGCCGAGACCGAAGTCGTCGTAGCAGACCTGGGAACCCAGGTCCTCGAGGAAGTGGCGAACCTCAGACTTGCCGGAAGCCGGAAGAGCGAGGAGGATGAGGGTTTCGATGACAGAAGCGGACATGGGAACCTCGTGGAGGAGGGGGTAGCAGGAAGAACATAGCAGACGCAGACACGACAAGCGTGTTAGCTTTTTGACTTTAGCTAATTTAGATAAAATTGTCAATCTAAATTAATCAATGTTATAATAAAAGAGTTAATTAATTAACATAGAAATTATGAGGAGGAAAACACTTTATCTAGGCGCTTTTTTAAGCGTTTTTTTATTGTTAGTAGGTTTTTCAGTTTCTGCGCAAACAGAGACTAAGAAATATTCTACAGCAACAAACTTAGGCTTATTTGGAAGTTACACTTGGGACATTGCGGTTGACGCAACAGACAATCAAAATGTCTATTTAGCAACTTATTATTCACCTAATGGGTTATTTTATTCTAATGACGGAGGAACAACATGGTCTGGCTTACCAGCTACGGCTGACCATGGAGCTGGGCGAGCAGTAGAGGTAAATCCAACTACGGGAACTACTTACGCTTTATTGGGAGACTTATTAGTTAGTGACGACAATTTTGCGACTTATGAAGTGGCTTATGAATTTGGCAGTGGCGGCTGGGATTTACTTTATGCTCAAAGCGCCTTGTTTGTAACAGCTAATGATGAGATTTATAAATCCACAGATGATGGAGAAAATTTTACTCAAACAACTATTTGTGAAGATGAAACTGTTTGGTCTTTAGCTAGTGACGGCACTTCTTTATATGCTCTTTGTTATAATTACGACACTGAAGTTTCAACTCTTTATGAAAGCCCTGATACTGGTGCAACTTGGACTAATTTAGATATTGCTAGTGACGGAGTAGCTGGAGCAGAAATAGTAGAAGTAAATCAATTTAATAATGATCTTTATTTAATTCCTAGTTCTACTGGAGGAACTACTTATCGTTCAGCTGATAGTGGTGCTACTTGGAGTGAATTAGCTAGCGCTCCGTTAACTGGAAACATGTCTTTTGATAGCACTGGTCGAATTTATGTGGGTTGGTATTATTCTGATGACAATGGTAGTAATTGGACCTCTTTTGGAACTGGTGGGGATTATAATCACATAATTTATGTTGACCCAACTGATGATACAATTTTATACGATACTTCTGTTCCTGGATTTCAAAAAAGTATTGATAATGGAGTAACTTGGACACCTTCAGTTGAAAATATTACAGGAGTAGGTGTAACTTCTATGTCTCAAACCACAGATAAAGACACTGTTTGGGTAGCCACTCAAAATGGTCCAGCCAAAACAAGTAACTTTTTATCTGACGAAGCAGATTGGGCTTATACAGAAATGGATAACTTTACTTCTAGTGGTTATGACGCAGTTTGGGTAAAGCCCGGGAATGCAGACACAGCCGTGTATAGCAGCTCTATGGCTCTAAGCTATACCACTGACGGAGGAACCACTTGGACCGCCTCTACAGTAGACATAACTTTAACTGGAGCGGTTTTCCAAATTGTTAATGACAGTGATGGAGACTTATATGCCGTAATCGGGCCAAATGTTTCTACTGGCTCTCAAACTGGCGGAGTAATTACTAGTGACGATGATGGAGCGACTTGGACTAGTTTAGATTTTACTTCTGATAAAGCAGCTCGATCAATTAGCGTGGCTAGTGATGGAGATATTTTTGTCGGAGCTCATTCTTTTAGTGGTGGTATTTATAAATACGACGGTAGCTCTTGGACAAAACTAGATATCTCAGATGACTATGAATATAGAGCTGTAATCGTAGACCCTGATGATGCAGATACTATTTATGCTTTATCTGTAGAAAAAGGTTTTTATAAATCTACTGATGATGGAGAAACTTGGACAAAAAGCAATACTGGGTTAGGTGGAGTTAGTAATTACACTGAGTTTAACGCTTTAACAGTGCAAACCTCTTCTGATCCAAACACTCTTTATATGTCTGCGGTGGCAAGCAGCACGACTAAAGGAATGATTTATAAATCAGTTGATGGTGGCGATAATTGGGATAAGTATTATACTGGTAAAAAAGGAGAAACTTTTAACTCTTTGTTGTTTGATGGTTTGATGGCTGGAAATTCTCGAGGCTTATTTGATATGAAAACAAGGCCTCGTCTAAAAGTAGACTCTAGTAAAAACAAAGTAGCGGCTGGAAACCAAGTAAAATTTACTGTTACTTTGATAGACAAAGTTAGCGATGAGGGATTAGCAAATCGAAGAGTTAAATTATATAGAAAAATAGGTAAACAAGCTAAGAAATATTGGAAGACAGTGAGAACAAATAAAAACGGTAAAAAGGTTTTCCGACTTTCTCCAAAAAAGAAAACAATTGTCTATGCTAGGTGGAATAGAAATGCTAAAAATAAAGAAGAGTTTTCTGCCACTGGGTTGAAATCAACCACGGTAAAAATGAAATAACGCTAAACAAAAACCCCCTCCGTTCAGAGGGGGTTTTTTTATTATTTGAAAAATATTTTATTCATAGTATTCATAAATATACTGCTTCCCTGTTTTTTGAGACATCTCTTCAGCTAAGTCAAACATTAATTCTTCCATTTCTATTCTTAATACTCGACCAGTGTCTACGTTTTTAGAATAATATATCCAGTTTCCAGTTTCTGGGTCATGAGGAGAAATCTGAGTTTCATTTCCAGCTTCATCCATTACATGCATTTCTGAGCTTGCTGTAACATCTCTAGCATAAATATAAGCTTGATTAGCAGTCCCAGAAGCCGGAGCTGTTCCATTGGCAATGGCTAATACACCTGCAGCAGTACCATCAAACGTAGAAGTATTTAGACCTAGATTATCACTAGATAAATCTCCATAAAGAGTGTCACCAATATTTAATTGACCGCTAGTAGTAGCAACAGGAGCGTCGGCGTCATGTCCAATAATTATATTATTAGTTCCAGAAGTAATGCCATTACCAGCCTGGTAACCGATTCCTATATTATTGTCACCAGTAGCAGAAGCTAGAGCTAAGTAACCAACAGCAGTACTAGAGTCAACGCCTGTACCATTACCTATGGTTCCATAACCAACGGCCACATTCCAAACTCCATTAGTGCTCGCGTCTAAAGCGTTGCGACCAATGGCTACATTATTATTCCCAGTACTTTGATTAGAGGCCATGGCGTTATAACCAATAGCAGTATTAGAACTACTTTGAGTATTTGCTCCAAGAGCATCGTAGCCAACCGCCACATTATAATCACCAGTAGTGTTAGCATCTAGGGATTTACTTCCTATGGCTGTATTTCCATTGCCTGTGGTCTGAATAGTCAAAGCATCATAACCAATAGCCGTGTTATTGGTATCAGTATTAGCAGCCAAGGCCCCGCTACCTACAGCTGTGTTATTAGCCGTCGTAGTTGTCGCGCCTAAAGTATTATTACCGATGGCCGTGTTGTCTGTTCCAGTAGTAATCAAGTCTCCGGCTTGATAACCAACTAAAGTATTTCGATAACCAGCAGCAGCGATAGTATTTCCAGCTTGATAACCTAGGGCGGTTAAACGTAGGTCACTAGTGTTGTCAAAATTAATACTATCTAAGTAATCAAACTCGGTATTACTAACAGATCCAGTGGAAATTAAAGCCGCGGAAATTCCAGAATCTAATTTATCAGCATCTATAGCACTATTGCCACCAGTATCATAAGTTGATTGAGACATATCTCCGTTGCCAGTACCCTTAGCATCTAATTGAGTTTGTAGGGCAGAGGTGACACCATTTAAATAATTAAATTCATCATTACTAACTACTCCAGTATTAATTAAAGTAGCGGCTAATCCAGAATCTATTTTGTCGGCATCAATAGCATTATTGCCAGCCACATCATAAGTGGATTGAAGCATGTCGCCAGTTCCATCACCTTTAGAATCTAATTGATCTTGGATATTAGAAGTAGCTCCATCTAAGTAACTAATCTCGGTGTTGTTAAGAACTCCGGTGCCCAAGTTTTTAGCAGCTACGGTTCCAGTGATTTTACCAGTAACAGTTAAGTTGTCGTTAACCTTAACTGCGCCTTTGCTGTTTTTAAGACTTTTACGGACCTGGATGACTTTGTTAAAGATTACTCTTTCAGTAAATGTTTTACTAGCGGTAGCAGCAATTAACGGAGCAGACAGGGTTAAAGAAACCCCGATTATTACCCCTACGATAATTAAGGTTGCTTTTTTCATAGTTTTGTTTTTAATTTGTTTTGTGTTTTTATTATAGCATAAAAAATGATATAATTAATGTATGAAGAAATATCTATTATTTATCCTAATTACTCCCCTTTTATTAAGTGGTTGCTGGCTTTTTGAGGAGAGTGAATTATCTAATGCAGAAATGAGCGTAGATATTGATGCTGTGATAAACGAAAATGTTAATACAGAAATAGAGGAAGGGGAGGAGTTGACTATAGATGAGGTTTTTACTGGAACTTGGACTTTGACTATGAATTATGATGAATTTTATACCGTGTCTACTATAAATATTGATAGTGGAGAATATGATAGTAAAAAACATTATAATGGAACTCTGCATTCTCTAAGCTCTATTGTTTATGATGTTGACGGGGAATATCCGACTGGAGAAAGCGATGAAGTGGTAGATTATGAAATTGATGGCCAGAAAATAAGATTTAGTTCTGAGACCTCTAGTTTTTGGGGAACCATAAACTTGGAAACAGCTTATGCTAGTGGTGATTTTACAACTACTTTAGGATCTGGCACTTGGAAAATGACTTTAGCTAAATCTCAATGATAACTTCTTACTTAATTATTCTTTTTTCAACTGCCTTAATAGAATTTTTATTAGCCCTGGCTTTGCTTCGTCAAAAAAAGACGTTTATTTTTTTACTTGTAAATTTAATAGTTCATCCAGTTGCTTTTTGGATGTATCAACAATGGCCATTTTCTTTGACCACCTTAGTCTGGATAGAGGTGGGAGTATTTATAATAGAGGCTGGGTTAGTGGCTTTATTATGGGGTAAAAAACAAAGACTAGAGGCAGCAGCTGTTTCTATATTGGGGAATGCTTTAACAATGATTATTTCTTTTTTAATTTAAATATATGAAAAATTTAAAAAAATTGTTATTAGGAGGGCTTTTACTAGTCTTTTTAGTGCCTAGTGTGTCTTTGGCTAATATATTAATAGATTTTCATAGTTCAAAAATCTATATAGAGGTCGATGGAGAGAGAATTGATAATTCTTGGATGGTCAGAAGAGCACAAAAAAATAAAGTAGCTGATGAAGAGCCTAGTGATTTCTTTTATTATGTAGCAACTGAAGAAGGAAAGATGCAACCGGCCGGAATAATGGCTATGACAGAATATCCTAAAAGAAATTCTTGGACTTTATTAGAATATTCTTCTCCAATTGAAATAAATCCGGAAGCAGAAAAATATTTATCTTATGAGGGGGAAAGCTATAACTGGGAAGATCCTTTTTATAATCAAAGACAAGATGCAATAGTTAAATCTATTGATCTAACTGAATTTTCTAGAAACTGGGCTCCGGAATTAATGCCTAAAGAAAAAATTGATTATACTGTACATATTAATTCAGAGACTGGTGAAATAAATGTAACTGAAGAAAATAATGGTCCAGTAGAAGTAAAAACTCAAAAAGAATCTGATTTAATATTTTTATTAACTATTTTAGGAGTGGCTTTATTAGGAATATTAATAATAGGAGCAATAATAATATTGTTTATTAAAAGAAAAAAATAATTTTAATATTATGAACAAAACAACAGACCAAGAAATAAAAGAGTTAGAAGAACAAATTACTGAGGAAGAAGAAAAGCAGCAAGTTTTAAGAACGGCGATTAAATTAATGAAAGAAAAAGAAGATAAGAAGGAGAAGCAAGAGCTATTAGATAAAATTAAAAACTAATTATATGCCTGTAGAAAGAAAACAAGAGCTTAGAACTCCATTATCTAGAAAAGAAGGAGTTGAATTAAGTCCGGAGGAACAAATTAGAACTTTAAAAGAGAAGCTGGTAGATTTAATGAATGGAACTGCTGAGCTAAGAATGGAGTTAAGAAAATTAGAAAAAATGTCTCAACCTGAGACACCACAAAGTCCGGAGGATGTTACTTTGGAAAATTCTTATTTAATTGATCCAGAAAAAATTAGTGAAGAAGATACTGAAATTTGGTTAGAGGCTATAGATAGAATAAATAGAATTCCAGCAGTAGAGCCAGTTAATGAGTCTGAGTTAGGCCCTCAAGAAAGATATGCGCATAGAAGACAAAAATTAGAAAAAATTATAATGTCTCGTTTTAGGAGATTAAAAGACGGCACTTATAGAATGGTTCAAATAGCCCTGGTTCCTGCTTGTGCCTTACATGAACATGCTGACTACGGGAAAGCTAGAAAGCTTAAAGATAAATTTGCAAAAATTAAAGAACTACTTGAACCAGAACAAGTGGAGTGGTATAGCCAGGCTGAGGTAGAAATCTTTATTGATTTATTAGCTAAGAGCGACCTTCCTTTAACTAAAGAAGCTGGGTTTGATTTAGCAACTCATGAAATAAGAACTATTTTACAAAAAAGGATAACTATTAGACAAATCCAAGAACGAAGAGACTCCACTCCTCCTCCCCCTTATAGAGGAAGGTATACTTATCCGGTTCCTGGAAGAGAAGACGAGGGAAACTATGGAACCGCAGAAGAAGAAAGACAAAGACTAGGGCAATCACAAATAATAGAAGAGCAAAGACGCCAAGAAAAATTAGCTAGACTAGACCAAATAAACCAACAGGCTGAGAAATTTTACCAAAAATTAATGAGCGGTGAATTTGCTAAGCAGGAATTAATGTGGGGCATTGGTGATGAAATTGCCATGGCCGAAGATATTGGGACAGATTTAGATAGAAGAAAAAATTATGCAATGGCTCAAAGCCTACCTGAAGACTGGAATGCTTTAGATTTTTTGTCTTATGCTAAAGCTTTAGATAAAATTTCTGAGTAAATATAAACTCAACAAAAAATACCTGGAACTTACCAGGTATTTTTTTATATTATCGTCTTTTTCTACGTTGAGAATTGTTTCGACGTTTGTTATATCCGCCTCCACTACGGCCGCCTCCCCCTCGAGATGATCTAGACCTAGATCTATATCCACCTCTAGGCTTGGGCTTGCTGTAGCCGCCAGTTAATTCAGTAGCAGGAACGCTTTTGAGCTGCGTTTTTTTAATAGTAGTGTTAATCAACTTTTGAATTTGTTGAAGTTCGTATTTTTGATTACTTAAAACAAATGACACAGCTCGACCCCTAACTCCGGCGCGACCAGTTCTACCAATACGATGAACATAGTCCTCAGTTTGTTCTGGTAAATCAAAATTAATAACTAATCTTAAATGAGGGATATCAATTCCGCGAGCCGCCACATCAGTAGCCACTAAGATACGAGATCTTTTAGATTGTACGGCGGCCACGGCTTTTTTCCGTTGAGCTAGAGAACGATTACCGTGAAGCTCTTCAGCCCGGTGACCTTGATCTCTTAACCACTGAGTAAGTTTTTTAGTTTGATGCTTGGTACGCATGAAAACTAAAACCGCATCAGGAGTTTGCTTTAATAATTCTAGTAAAGCTTTTTTTCTATGATCGCTGTCTAAAATAATAATTTCTTGATCAACCTCATCGGCCACACTTCCTTGAATAGCGATTTCAATCCGAACGGGTTCACGCATATGCTGAGTAATTAACTTAGCAATAGTGTCTGGCATAGTGGCAGAAAATAAAAGAGTTTGTCGTTTTTCTTTTTTAGGTAAGTACTTAAAAACTTCTTTAATTTGTGGAGCAAAGCCCATGTCGAACATTCGATCAGCTTCGTCTAAAACTAAATAATCAGTTTGATCTAATTTAATAGTTCGACGATTAAGGTGATCGATTAAACGACCAGGAGTAGCAATAATAATTTGGGGACGACGCTTTAATTCGTTGATTTGCTTTTTCATGTTGGCTCCCCCGATGATCACAGTAGAGTAAACTTTTTGAGTTCGTTTAAACCAGTCACAAGTTTCTTGGATTTGAAGGGCCAGCTCTCTAGTTGGAGCGACGATTAAAGCACTAGAATGACGGTTGTTCATTAAATGCTGAATCATTGGTAAAACAAAAGCTAGTGTTTTACCAGTTCCGGTTTGAGCAATGCCAATACAATCACTACCTTGGTAAATTGGACCAAGGGCTTGGGCTTGAATTGGGCTAGGGGTAACAATGTCTTTACTAGTTAAAATGTCTAGTGAAGGACCTTTAACTCCTAGGCTTTGAAATGTTTTGTTGTCTTTTTCCATAATAAAAATAACGTATTACCTGTGCTTGAGGAATACGTTACAATCTGTTTCTAGATTTGGGTAAACCTTAAGCTCTTAATTAATTACCGGTGAGTATATATTAGTTAGCCTTTTTTGTCAACCCCCCCCCCCTATCAAAAAACACCTAGTCTTGCTAGGCGTTTTTATTTATTTCTTCTTTCTCTTTGGATTCTTTTTCTTGTTTTTCAGCATTTCAGCTTTAGCCGCTAAGCGCTTTTTTGTCTTAGGAGGGCTTTTTGGCATCTTTTTGCTACTAAGAGCGCCTAATCGTTTGGCCATAGATATTGTGGTGAATAATTACTTAATTTACACTCTAGCAAATAACCTTTAAAAGATCAAGGGTTTAGTTGGAAGTTTTTATCTTAATTTACGCGTCACCTCATTAACCGCACCCTTGTTTGAGGGTAATTCGGCTAAGGCCTGAGTTAATTCCTGTATCTCTGTGCTGTCATCAATCCATTTTTTTATATCGTCGCTCTCTAGGGCGAGACCATTGAAGGCGCCCTTAATAAGAGCCTCCCATACAGTTTCTGAGGATACCCCATTGCTGGCAGCAAGCCTGTCGATAAAAGCGTCTAGTAAATTATCGAGATCATTATAGCTCTCCAGGAATAAATCCTTGTTATAAGCTTGATATTCCTCTTCATGAATTCCGGCTGCTTGCATATAGTCATTAAAAACCTGCCGGGCAATTTTTTCTGTTACTGCTTCGTTGAATACGTAGAAAGCCTCCTTCTTTGATATATCTCTTTTAAATTGAGTAGACCATTCATCACGTCTAAAGCCAGAGGTCATGGTGTGCTCTTTTAATAATCGCCCTTCTTCAGTTTGTTCATTGTACATGGCCCGGTGCGTCAATTCATGGGTTAACAGTTTTATAGTTAAAAAGAATAAGCGATCATCATCTATACCTGCCTGTATTGCAATGAGATTTGCATCAAAAAATACCTCGTTAGTATTAGGCTCATGCGATGCTAAAAGACCTCGCGGATTTTTTTGAGGATCCATTATTTTTAAATCCTCAATGCGCACCTCTTGATACTCTTCTCCTCTTCCGCTAGCAACTGCCATTCTTTTTAAGCTTCTATTTATTGGCGCTAAATCAATTCTTTCTAGAGCGTCAGTAAAAAAGGAGTCAGATGATAATAGTTTTGATGTCATATGTTTTAATTATATCAAAAAACACCTAGAAAATCTAGGTGTTTTGAGGAGTACCACAACTGGGTGCTCCACCCCTATAAATGGGGTCCCTTAGTGGACATGTTCAGAACCATTAATTGGCAGGAGTACGAGCATAAGTTAAGTCTTATTAAGGAAATATTAAACTCAAAAGAATCGGTTTATAACTTTTAGCTTTGATTATTTTATAAATGTTTTAATAATTGTTCCTTCATGCTCTCTATTTCCTCTATAGTTGGTTTCTTAGCGTAACGAATAGACTCGTCAATACACCAAGTTGTTCCCCTGGGATTTGGGTCAGTACCGTATCTAGGAAAAATATGCCAATGTAAATGAGGAATATCATTGCCTAGAAGCTCGTAATTTATTTTCTTTGGTTTAAAAGCTAGATGTACAGCTTTAGCTACTTTGGCCATTTCAGCTAAAAACTTTTCTCTAAAATCAGGCTCTAATTCATGAAGTTCATGAACATGCTCTTTGCATAATAATAAAGAATATCCTTTGAAAAATTGATAATCCCCTAAAACTACATACCCTGTTTCTAGTTCTCTAACAAAGTATTTATTTTGTCCATTTTTTATTTGTTCTATTCTTTTACAAACTAAACATTCTTTAGGCATGTCTTTTTAAATAATTAATAATCTCAGTTAAATCAATTTTACTAAAGTCAGTAGTATCTACTTCAAATATCTTTCCCTCTAAATCTAGAGCTGGCCTTTTACCTTTTAATAAGCCTTCTTTAAATTCCTCAGTATTATTATGGTCTACATGCCCTGGATGACGCTCGTCGCTATTGGACCTCTTGATAAATCTATCTAGTAAAACCTGACCATCGGCATAACATAAAATTTGAGTCATTTGAGTGTTGTATTTTTTCTGTAAATCTTGAAATCTTTGATTATCAAACTCTGCTTTTAGAGGACTATCTATAATTAGGTCTTTGTTGTTTTTAAGTAACTCGTCAATTAGATGAAAAAAGATGTCGTAAGAAGCTCCCCCGACTTTTTTAGACCATTCTCTATCCTTAATTCCAACATTATCAAAAATCAATTCCTTAATTGCGTCCCTAGTAACTAAAGGAATTTTTAACTCGCTGGAAATTTGTTTGGCAATGGTTGTTTTACCTGTGGCTGGGTGGCCATTTATTATGATTAGCATAAGATATTTTTTATATTCCCTTTATATAGAAACTGATAATATAAATAAAATTAATGCTGTAACAAAGGTAATAATAAATATATCTTCAAGTATAAAATACAATCCTTTCAAGCGTGCTAAATAATGCACAGTGAATCCATTTAAATTCTCATACTTTTTTTTCTTGTTCTCATCTTTATATATCCGACAGAATAATAAATTTGTTGGATATAAAGACGATATCGCAATAACAACGATAATTCTTAAAAACTCAAGAGCTGTTAAATTGTACTCTTTTATGTTTCCCATCGGTTGAAAAGCTCTATGAGGAATGACATAGTTTAATCTACCTTCAAGAAATAATTGTAAAAATCCGATAATCATCGTTGCTAAAAATATATACCATGAATACTTTAGCATAGTAATATCAATATTTGGTTTTAAGGCCTCTATGCTAAATAGAGATACTGAAAAAGCTATCGCCGAAGAACAAAGGATTATCATGCGGACAATTATTTTTCTAGATAAAACTCTAGCCTTTTCTAGGGATTCGTCATGCTCTTTTAATTCCTCCTTGAATTTTTTCATTAAATCTTCTGGGGTCATAGATTTATTTTTTTAAATTTATGCTAAGCCAAGACGAAAAATCAACCCCTTCTTTATATCCTAATTCAAGAGAAAGTCTTCTTAAATTTTCTATCTCGTGCTTATTATATTTATTTGGCTCCAATAATGAGCTTATATAGTTATAAATTATTTCTATTTTTTCTATAATTTCCTTATTATAAGATTCTTCATGTTTTAAAACATTTAATACTGTGCCTAATTCTTCTTTTAAGTTTGTTTTTGACATAATTATAGTATAAACCAATTTTAAATTTATTTAAATTTGTTTTATTTGTGTTTTTATGCTATAATATTTTCAAAGGTTCCACCCCGCTAATAAGAGCCCCTGGGCTCTTCCTGAAAAGGATAGGCGGGGTGGTCTTAGTTTAGTAATAAAGTGTACTGCCCCTTTGGAAAATATCAAAACAACTTTTTAATTTACTCTCTATATGCTTATGTGGCCGAGTCTCATTTCTTTCAGCATTAACAAAAATAGCCCATCCACAATAATCAGCTAATTGACAATTAAAATCAGAGGGTACTCTATGAAAATATACATAGAATGGTTTATTAAAGTTCTTTTTTAAATAACTTTTTAAAATCTTTAATATATATTCTCTCTTTTTCTTAGTAAAGGGGGAGTCTAGTACTACGATTATTTTTTCAATACCCTGTAGGCTATCGTAGCGTTTAAAAATATATTGCAATAAGTTTATGGCAATTTTTTCATAAAATTTTTCTTCCTGACGAACAGTCTTGAATTTAAACTCTCCCTCCTGATTATGCCCCTTGAATTCTTGATTAATATATAAAGATGGATTAGCTTTATTTTTCTGAGCTAATACACAATCTATTTCAAAATCATCTAGTGTTTCTAGTAAATCAAAAAAGAAGTCTCTAACCTCTTGTTTGTCTTCTGTAGCATGGAAATATTCTAAATCATAACCCTCTGCTAAGAGTCTATATTTCAGTCTCATTATTTCCTCTCTTAAATTTAATGGATTGGTCGTAGATATTGCAGTCAAAGCAAAATAACTAGTTCCTTTGGGACTAAAATCAAAATTACCAGATTCGTCAATAAAAATATATAAATTCTTTTTACTAATAGAGCTCATGTATTAGATAATAATCTAAATTAGTAAAAAAAACAACTTGTTTAAGAATATACTACTTAACTGGCTCAACCTCAATCACAAAGCTATTAAAATAATCTGATGGTTCAAAAGATAAATTCATTTATATTTATAACTATATATTCTGATTCATTATTTCTTGGCCCTTAGGTGAATCAATTGGTATCATGGAATCATGTTTACATTTTGGACATGCTTCATGTCTACTTGTTAATCTCCAAAGAGAATAAATTAATCCAGGGGCTAAAAAGCATAACCATAGAAATAACTCTATAATTATACTCCCCTTAGTTATTTTTTTGGGTAATCCAACGTACCCGCAAGAGGTGCAAACTAATTCTTTTTTCATAATAATATTGGTTAATTATTTATTTAAACTACTAAAAAAGGCGACAGAGTTAGTTGGAACTACACAAATCATCCCGAAGGAAGATTGTGCCTCTGCCGCCATCTCTACGCACAATCAGAGATAGCGTTTTAGCGCAATGCTTCAGGATAATTTGTGTAGTTCCATATTTATAATAGCATTTTATTGATATTTGTAAAGCTAATTGACTTGTATTTATCAATAAAAAAGGCTAAAATAAGGTAAAAGAAGTAATGAAATAATAAATGAAAGATTTTGTACAATTAGATGAAGCGGACATTAAAATTATCAAAAAACTAGAAAATGGAGATGCCATAGATAGAAAGTGTTTGTTTTTATTTCAATCATTATTGTTAAATAGATATTTTAAAGTAGTTGTATATGGAGTTCGTAAAATTCTGGAAATACCAGAGAAAGGATTAGATGTAAAGTCACAGAAGGCAAAGAACTTTATTATTAATATGCGTGAATTAGATAAAGAATATTTTCCTGCTCAAATTATCAAAATAAAAAATAAAAGAGCCAATAATCTAATAAGGGATTTTTTAGAAAATAAAATATTTTTTACAGAAATTGATGATAGATTATCAAGCAATATTGAATGGCAATGGATTGAATCTATGATTCTTCAATACCTTGGTAGAGATCACACCCTCTTTTCTCTCATTGAAGGCGTGGTGCGTTTTGG
>CAZNEH010000018.1:0-22585 GCA_964572175.1 uncultured Gammaproteobacteria bacterium | reverse complement strand
GGGTGCTTAGCTCAGTTGGTTAGAGCGTCTCGTTTACACCGAGAAGGTCTGGGGTTCGAATCCCTAAGCACCCACACTATGGTATACATCTTTGGAATCATTATGATCGCAATAGGAATTATCTTGGTTATTAAAACCGAATGGTTCCTTAATGTATTCGGTAGAGTTGATTGGGCAGAACAAAAGATCGGCCCCGAAGGTGGTAGCAGGTTATTTTACAAATTATTAGGCATCGCTTTTATCTTTATTGCTCTGATGATGATGACTGGAATTATTCAAAGTGGTCTTGATAGAATTTTTGTCCGTTAATAATTCATGGGCCCTTAGCTCACTTGGTAGAGCGCCTGCTTTGCACGCAGGAGGTAAGGAGTTCGACTCTCCTAGGGTCCACACAAGAAATACTGGCTAAGGGCCAGTTTTTTCTTTGGCTCATCTAGCCGCACGGTGATTCTCCTAGGCCTGCCCGGCTGCAAATGAGCGTTAGCGAATTTTGCGACGGGGTCCACAAAATTATTTTTTTAAAAAAGTTTTCCACACGGAAGATTTTTTTTATTGCGTTTCTTCTTATAAAGAAGTATAATTAAGTCAGTAAAATAAAATTTAAAACGAGAGGAGGTGTTTTAAATGCCAGCAAAAAAGAAAACCAAAAAACGTAAAGCTACTAAGAAAAAAGTTACAAAGAAAAAGGTAACCAAAAAGAAAGTAACTAAAAAAAGAGCAACAAAGAAAAAGGCTGCTCCAAAGAAAAAGAAAAAAGTTGCTAAAAAGAAAACTACAAAGAAAAAGGTAGCCAAAAAGAAAAAGGCTGCTCCAAAGAAAAGAAAGAAAGCAACCAAGAAAAGAAAGAAAAAATAGTTTGCGTTTAAACGATAAAAGACCCCGCCGAGCGGGGTCTTTTCTATTACGCCCCTCTCCAGACGTGGAGAGGGGTAGGGGGTGAGGCTAGTATTTTACACTTCAATCACCACTGGCAGAATCATTGGTCTACGCTGAGTTTTATGAAATAAGTATTTACCCATTTCATCACGTAGCTTATTCTTCAAATACATAGCATTATTAGCATTATCTGGATTTTTATCTTTACAAAGCTCTTTAACTTTAGCTCGAGCTCCTTCGATTAATTGTTTATTTCCTTTCATGTACACAAATCCACGAGAGATAATATCTGGGCTACCAACTAGTGCCCCAGTCTTAGCTTTAACTGTGGCAATGATGACAAACATACCATCTTCACTCATTACTTGGCGATCACGAAGAACTACATTAGAAACATCTCCTACGCCTAGTCCATCAACCATAACGTATTCTGTAGAAACTGTTTCTTTAGTTTCTTTTCCTTCTCCCCCAGAAAATTCAATCACTTTTCCATTACTAGGAATAATAACTTTATCTTTAGCCCAGCCTAGAGATTCAGCTACATCAGCATTTGCTCTAAGCATAAATCGATTCCCTTCAACTGGAATAATATATTTAGGCTTAATCAAAGTGTAAAGCAATTTTAAATCTTCTGCTTGAGCGTGTCCACCAGCGTGAACATCCATCATCTTATAATGAACTACTCTAGCTCCTTCTTTAACCAAGGTATCTTTTAATCTTTGGACAGTTCTCTCATTACCAGGAACTACAGAAGATGAAAAGATAACCGTATCATTAGGTTGAATTTTAAAGAATTTATGTTCCTTAGAAGCCATTCTCATTAACGCGGCATTGCCTTCGCCTTGGGCACCAGTACACATAATTACTAATTTATTATCTGGAAGCTTAGCTGCTTCAGCTGAAGTAACAATTGTTTTTGGTTTTACTTTTAAATAACCAAGCTCTCTAGCAATTTCTACATTAGTTCTCATGCTATAGCCTTCTACAGTTACTTTACGTCCACATTCTTCAGCTAGCCACATTACTTGTTGAACCCGATTTAATAAAGATCCAAAAGTACCTACAATCAAGCGGCCGTCTGTTTCTTTAAATAATTTTCCTAGAGTTACACCAATTTCTTTTTCAGAAGTTTGTTGGCCAGAACTTTCGGCATTAGTAGAGTCTGAAAGAAGAGCTAGTACGCCTTCGTCTCCTAGTTTTGCAATTTTAGAAAATTCAGTAACTTCATCCATGATAGGAGTGTAGTCAAATTTAAAATCACCAGTATGAACTACTTTTCCTTCTGGAGTTCCAACAATAATTCCTACACAATCAGGGATATTATGATTCACTCTAAAGAAGTCAACTTTAAAGCAGCCTAGATGTAAACTTTTTTTAGGATCAATTTCTCGTAAGTCTAGTTTTTCATTACCTTTAAAATCTTCTTGTCTTTTTTTAATGATTCCTAAAGTTAACTTAGTTCCATAAACCGGAGGGTTTTTTAATTGAGGGGAGACATGAGGAATTCCACCAATGTGATCTAAATGACCATGGGTAATAACAATTCCTTTGACTCTATCTTCTTTTCCTTTTAAGTAGCTAACGTCATTAATAATGTAATCAATTCCTGGTTGGTCTTCCTCTGGGAATTGCAAACCGCAATCAATTAAAATTATGTCGTTTCCATACTCTAAAAGAGTCATGTTTCGTCCTACTTCTTCTGCTCCACCCATTAAAATCACTTTTAGTTTAGATTTTTTTGAGGCTGAGCCGACTTTTATCGGACGAGACTTAAAAGTCCTTTTGGGACGCGTACTTTTTTTACGCGTATAGGTTTTTTTCTTTTTTACCATAAAATATTTTTTAATTTAAAAATTAAAATAGTTAATAAATAGAAGATGTAATATCAAAAAGAGATATTTATTCTTCTGACTGAGTTTCTTCCTCTGAGTTATTTTCCTCCTCTGAAGAAGTATCTTCAACTGGAACTTCTACAACTTCTGGCTCCTCATAAACCTCTGTGGTAGAATCTTTTTTCCAGGTACGTTTAGTTTTAATATGCCAATCTTCAATTCCGGCAAATCTATCTGATGGCACAGTAATATATAAAGAATCAATTCCTTTAATCTTCTTGTGTACGCTATAAGAATAACTAGGGTTAAACAAGAAAATAGCTGGAATTTCTTCCGCAATAATATTTTGGAAATGTAAATATTTCAAACGACGTTCTTCCTCATCTGTAATTTTACGAGCTTCTTCTAATAAGCTATCAATGTCTTTTTGATGAAAGATTGCCAAGGCTAATCCCGGGGCATTCATTTGAGAAGAGTGCCAAAATGGATATGGATCTGGATCAGTTCCAATAATTTCTCCAAACAATAAGGCCTCATATTCTCTGGGCTTAATCACTTGATTTTGAATATCTTCTACAGAATAAACATCTACATTAATCTTAAAGCCCATGGCTTCCCAATTTTCTTTTAGAATTTCTAAAGTTTCCATATACTCAGCCAGCTCTACAGTGGCAATAGTAAATTCTAAAATATTGTCGTTCTTTTTATAATATTGCTCTCCCTCTGGGATTGACCACCCAGCTTCTTCTAAAATCTCTTTACCTTTTTCTATGTCTAGGCCGTATTTTTCTGTTTCTGGGTTATATCCTAAATAGCCAGGTAAAATTGGAGTATAAATATTCTCTCCATCTCCTTGTAAAACTTCAGTTACAATTTTATCTTGATCTACTCCCCAGATTAATGCTTCTCGCACCGGATCTTTAGATAAGATGTCGCTCTTCTTTTGATTAAAGAAAATAGCTGTATATTGAGGTAATCTTAAAGAATGAAAGATTAGGTTACTATTTTTATGTTCTAAAGCTTCTTTGTCTTCAGCTGGGATAAAGCTTAATCCTTCTACTTTCTTTTGCTTGGCTGCCTCTACCGCGCTATAAATGTCTGCGTAAAATAAGAAGTTAACTTCTTTTAAATGAGGCTTTTCATCGTAATAGTCTTTATTTACTTCTAAGTGATAAGATTTTACTAGACCAGCTCGATCTTTTATTAAAGAAGAAAATTTATACGGCCCAGAACCAATTGGTTTTAAATTATCTTCAGCTAAAGCAAAGTTTTGGGCTGGAATATCAAACCATCTATGTTCAGGCAGGATACCAAAAGTTAAACTAGATAAAAATGGTGCAAACGGTTCTTTTAAAGTTAAGCTAAAAGAGTGGTCATCTAATTTTTGAATTTGCACTCCGCTCAAACTAGAGCGTAACGGACTTTTATAAGTCTTATCTTGAATAGATTGAATAGTAAAAATAACATCATCAGCTAATAAATCTTCTCCATCATGCCATTTAGCATCAGAGCGTAAGTAAAAGGTATATGTCTTTTGGTCTTCACTTAAAACATAATTAGTTACTAAATCTGGAATTAATTCTTGTTGGCTATTATATTTAAATAAACTAGAAAATATTAAAGAACTTAAATCTAAATCTACATCATTAGCTTGAGCCAAAATTGGGTTCACATATTCTGGATAACCAACTAACCCTTCGGTATAGTCGCCTCCGTCTTGAGCAACTACCTCTGTATTTAAGAAATAAAAGGCTCCACCCATGAAAACAGCACAAACAACCACTAGACTTAAGGCTACTTGATAAACAATTCGTTCTTTATGGCTTAAAAGAGTATATAAATATCTTAATTGCTGCCAAGAAGGAAGCTTTTTCTTTGAGATACCAAAAACCAAATCTTTTTTTGCAGATTCAGCCTTCTTTTTCAGAAAGGATGATACGTTTTTCATTAAATTTTATTGTAGAAGAAAGTTAGCTAGCGCTAGTCCTAAAAATAATACTGATAAGACAATAGTGCTATAAAAAATAAATTTTTCTGCCCCACGTTTAGTAGCGTATACGTTGTCTCCGCCTCCAAAAGCAGACCCTAATCCAGAGCCTTTTTGTTGAAGCAAGATAGAGATAACCAATAAAACAACTACTACAATTTGAGCAATACTTAAAAACAGGTTCATATTTTAAAAAGTGTTTTAATCTTTTTAGATCATATCATATTACATTGTTTGTGTCAACTTAAAGCTACTTCTATTCCTAGGCTAAAATTAGCCATTTTAAAGCATGTTTTCGCTAAAATTAGCCAATATTAAGGCCTAGAACAGGTCAATTCATTGACTTTAAATCAGGTTCATGATATCTTTGGACCTACAATTAATACAATTAAATGATAGTTATTTGCTTAATTTAGTGCCCCCTAGTCGCTTACCTGATAAATTAAACAAAAGCTATTGTCCACGAAAGGTAAATATATAATACCCCTTAAAAGAACTCTAATTACACTGCTTTTAAGAACCATCAATTTACTCAAAAAACTAGCCAACATAATCAAGGCCTTATTACTCTTTGTATCTAAGCCTGTAGTATTTTTTGCTAACACTGTTTTAAAGCCCTTATTAATCAAAGTATATAAGGTTTATTTAGTGGTTATCAATAAATTAAAGAAATCTGTTAAATTAAAAAACAGAGTTTCCTTTGTTTTAGCTAATCGTCATATTGTTCACATTACTTTAGTAGTTATTGGTTTACTAGTTGTTTCTGCTAATGTTTTGCAAGCTCAAGAAATCAAACGTGATAACTATGGAGAAAAAAGCGTTCTATCTTCTTTAGTTACCTCTCAAGAAGGAGAGCTAGTAGAAGAAACTGCGGCTAGCATTAAACCTAAGCAAAAAAGATATATTGATCAAAATACTTCTTTAGCTGGTCAGACTCCTGTTTTATCTGTAGATGAAGACTATGAAGAAGATATGACTGCTTTATCTGGAGTTGCCTTAGTTAAAGAAAATGTCTTATCTACCGAGACTGGTGCTCGTGGTGATATTATTAAACATACTGTTGAAGATGGAGAATTAGTTGGTACCATTGCCGAACGTTATGGAATTACAGTTAATACTATTTTCTGGGCTAACGACTTAACTGAAGACGATTATATTAAACCTGGTCAAGAATTATTCATTCCTCCTACTTCTGGGGTAGTTTATACTCCTGTGTCTGGAGACACTGTTGATTCTATTGCTGCTAAATACGACACTACTTCTGAAAAAATTATTGAATATAATGATTTAATTAGCGCTGATAGCTTATCTGCTGGCGTAGAAATTATTATTCCTGATGGTGAGAAACCAGCTCCAGTTGTTCCAGCTGAAACTAAGTTAGCTGATTTAGGCAGCCTGTGGACTCGTACTGAGGCTCCGGCTCCTGCTCCAGCTCCTGTGGCTGGCGGAACATTACAATGGCCGACTACTTCTCATCGTATTTCTCAGTATTATCACTGGCGTCACCACGGTATCGACGTTGATGGTAACACTGGTGACCCAATTTACTCTGCTAAAGGTGGAACTGTTAGTTCTGCTGGATGGCAAGGTGGTTATGGGTTATGTGTAATCGTTAACCATGGTGATGGTACTCAGACTTTATACGGTCATTTATCTAAAATCTATGTTTCTCCTGGCCAATCTGTTGGTCGTGGTGGAACTCTAGGTTTACAGGGTAATACTGGATGGTCTACTGGTGATCACCTTCACTTCGAATATATTGTTGGTGGATCTAAAGTTAATCCATTAAGTTACTTCTAAGATAAGAATAAAAAATAGCCCCCGGCTTCAGCCGGTGGGCTATTTTGTTTAGAGTGAATTTATTTTTCTAGAGTTGATTTAATTTTTTCTACAATTTCACCAGTGGTAAAGTTTGCTTTTACTAAATAGTCTTTTGCTCCTAAAGTTAATCCTCGTTCTACTTTTTCTTCTTGACCAAAGTTTGAAAGAATAACCACCGGAATGTTTTTACTAGCTTCGTCTGCTTGCATTTTTTCTAATACTTCGAAACCATCAATTCCTGGAAGCATGATGTCTAATAAAATAATAGTTGGCTTACCTTCTTTGATTTTAGTTAAGCCAGTTTCTCCGTCTAAAGCTATATCTACTTCATAGCCCTCTTTGTCTAATTTAGTAGAGATTAGCTCTGATAAGAATTTATCGTCCTCTATAATTAGAACTTTAGTTCCATTGCCCATATTGTCTTATTTAGTTATTAACCTTATACTGTAATTATACACTAATTTTTAAATTTTATCAATATGCTCTATATTGTTGCCACTCCAATTGGAAACTTAAATGACCTTACTTTCAGGGCTTTAGACACTTTGCAAGAAGTTGATCTTATTGCTTGCGAAGATACTCGTCATACTTCTAAGTTATTAAATCACTATGAAATTAAAAAGCCTTTAGTTTCTTATCATCAGCATTCTAAGCTTAGTAAAGTAGATTATTTGATTGATCAACTTAAAGAGGGAAAGAAAATTGCTCTAGTTTCTGATGCGGGCACCCCTGGTATTTCTGATCCTGGCCAAGCCCTAATCGCCGAAGCTATTAAGCAGGGGATTGAGATTTCTCCTATTCCTGGGCCCTCTGCGATCATCACTGCTTTACAAGCTAGTGGGCTTAATTTAACCCGCTTTGCTTATTACGGATTTGTTCCTACTAAAAAAGGCCGACAAACTGCCCTTAAAGAAATCATGGCTGAAACCAAGCCCGTTGTTGTATACGAATCTCGCTATCGAATTAGAAAATTATTATCTGAGCTCACTGAACTAGGGGACCCAGAAGTAATTGTTTGCAAAGAACTTACTAAACTTTACGAAACTTTTTACCGCGGCCGCGCCTCTACTATTGAAGTCGACGTTCCTAAGGGCGAGTACGTGGTTATTATTAATCCTTCTTAGCCTCTCCTTTATTAAGCCGCGGGTGCAGGGCCCCGCGGCTATTTATTTACAAAAAATAATATCCATGATATAAAAACAACGGTTTACAATCGTTCCTTCTTTCCCAATGGTGACCTATGGCCAAGCGCCCCGTCAGAACAATCTACCTGCATCAGCTTTTCACTTGCGAGCACGCGACTGAGGTGGCCAGGCCTCTTCTTCGCCGCGCTCCCAAGAGGGCTGGCGTGGAGTTCTACTACCAGCTCCTGGATGGCTCTCGGGCCAATCGAGAGCTCTTCGAGAAGCTCACTGGTATGGACAAGATGAAGGTCGACTACCGCTTCCACCATCGTCTGGTCCTCTTCTGTCAGCTCTGGATGCAGGGTCACTACGACCTCGCCCTCGAGATGATCGACAAGGAGATCGAGGCCAAGTTCCAGAGGGCTCTCTCCTACGCCCAAAAGAACCTGGGCAAGGACAAGATCGAGAGGTCTTCTTACGTCAACATGTGTGGTGTGCCCGTGGCGATCTTCGGAGAGATGGCCGAGCTCAAGAAGGCTCGCACCAAGTGGCGCGCCAAGGCCTCTAGGGTCAAGCGCCGCCAGCGCCAGCGCGCCTAGCGCAACTAGGGTTCAATTCCCTCAAGGGTCCCTGCTTCGGCACACCCTTCTTTTTTTTACCCTTGATTTAATATTATTTTCATGGTAAAAAGATAAGGCATTTCCCTGCCTGCCGGCAGGCAGGCGCACTCTCCCACGGAGAACACCATGTCCGACAAGCCCCTCCTCGATCTCATCACCATCCTTTCCAACCCCGGTCTGGCTGCTATCCTCGTTCGGACCATCGAGCAGGGAGATCCTCAAAACGATGCTAGTCTAGAAGACGGTATTCGCCAGAAGTCCCTCTATCAACTGTTCATAGACGAAGAAGAGCGAGTATTCGGTGCCGACGAGATCAACGATCTCATAGGAGATGGAGAAGACAAGCTCAACATCTACGACTACACCGGCATCGACCAGGAAGCGCTCAAGTACCTTCAGTTCTACGCCCAGGAGCGCGATGATCTCATCTGGAGCGAGCTCTGGTACATCCTGACCGCTATCCTCCAGGAGATGATCATCCTCTTGGCCTCCAGCAGCGTTGGCCTCCAGAAGTCCCCGTCGCCTCTGGTAGACGAGTGCCGGGTCAACCTCAACGCCACTGCCGATCTCCTGTCCCACATCAGCGACAAGATCGACGCAGAAGGACGGGTGATCGTCTCTCGCGATGAAGTCGATCTCGACCGCCTGGCCGTGCTCGTGCACCAGGCCCAGGTCGTCCGCTCGGCCATCGCCACTTGCGAAGGGCATGTCCTGCCCTAGATTCCCTCAAGGGTCCCTGCTTCGGCACACCCTTCTTTTTTTATATTAATATTGCAATTTCTATAAATATCATATAAGGTAGGGATAGAACATCGTTCTGTCCTCACCCCGCACTCCTCATGGAGGTTCCCATGTCCGACTCCGATGTCCGCTACCCCCCGAACCCCCTCACCATCTTCGACCTCCTCGCTCACCCCAAGATCTCCCGCATCCTCATCCAGGCCCCGGAGGAGCTCGGTATCGAGGAGCACGAAGGCATCGACGAGGCCTTCCGTAACACCCCGCTGTTCCAGAGCTTCTACGCCTCCTTCGGTCGTGAAGTCGCTGAGCCCTTCATCAAGACCGCTGGTGTGTCCGAAGACTTCAGCGTTCTCGACTACACCGGCATCACCACCTGGGCCAACCAGTACCTCGCCCTCCTTCGGGCCGACAACCGCCTCAGCATCCAGGTGTTCCTGCGCGACGTCTACCGCCAGATCTCAGACGAGATGGGCGCTGTCGTGATCCGCGGCGAGATCCGCCCCGATGCCCAGTTCGTCGCCTCCCTGCGCCAGGTCGGCCTGGATCGGATGAAGGCGCAGCTCGACCAGCTCATCACCCTCAACCAGGCCATCCAGGTCACCGAGGCCGGCAAGTTGCCCTAGTTCCCGGGTCTAGGGCTTTGTCGCCCCAGACCAACAGAGGGCTCGACCACCGTGTCGAGACCCTCTATTTTTTTGCATAATTTACATATTCATGGTAAAAGTAGGGATAGAACATCGTTCTGTCCACCTCGCACCTTTTAGGAGGGCACATGCGTCTGTCCAAGAAAATCATTCTTCTCAGCCTTCTTCTGGCCATCTTCATCCCGGCATTTTCAGTGGGGCTTATCGCAGTCGGGGTCTGGTTTTTCCAGAGCCAGGAGAGCGTTCACCCCCACTGGCTCTCGGTCCCGCTGGGATTCATCCCCCTCATTCTGTTCCTCGTCTTCGACCGCATCAGGCGTCGCAGAAGACAAGTCCTTCCCCCGGAGACATCATGAACCAAGACGACCTGCCCGTTCCTCTGTCAGTAGACGACCTCTGGGATTTTCTGGAAGCCAATTCCAGCGGGGACTACCACACAGCTCTGGTCGTTCTCCAGCGCGCCTACCGTGCCAAGCAGGAAGAAGCTTCCCAGCGCATCATCAGGGATGCCAACTCCAGCGACCCCCAGGCTAAGCAGGGCCTGGTCAAGGCCGCCGCTCTCTTGGTCGAGCTCAAACAGCTGCTCGACCTCATCCAGAACTTCCAGTCCCTGGTTCAGGAAGACACCTCCTGAACCAAAGAGGCCGCCGCTCCTGCGAGCGCGCGACCTCTATTTTTTACCTAAATTTATACCGGCTTCTTAAAGATTAATCCAAAATGATATTCCCCAGCTTCTACTTCTTCTACAAATTCTAATTCTAATTTAGCACAAATTCTTTTAATCGCTTCTGGGTCAACTCGTTGTTCTGCTGCTGGCCCAAAAGGAGTGTCCATCTTTTTCCAATCTACAATTGCTAGTCTGCCGCCAGATTTTAACATTCTTAAAGCTTCTTTAATAATTGCTTCATGCTTCTCAGATTGAAACAAGACTGTCACTAAAAATGCTACATCCAAAGTTCCATCACCAATTGCCTTGGCCGCTCCATGAATTTCTAAATCAGTCCAAACAGTTTCTAAATTATTTAACCCATACATAGCAGCCTTGCTTTTTACGGCCGGTAAAATTGACTTAACAATATCAGCCGCATAAACTTTTCCCTCTTGGCCAACTATCTTGGCTGCCGCTAAGGCAAACCGAGCTTCTCGCCCAGTTCCTAGGTCCGCGGCATAGTTACCAACCCCTAAATGAGTTTTTTCAATAACTTTTTCCGCGTCAATTATAATTGATTTGTAAGGCATATTTTTGTATTTATATTATATAATTATTATAGCACAAAAAAGCCCCTCTCCGGAAGCGGAGAGGGGTTGGGGAGAGGTAGGGGGGTTAAAATCCTCGAAGTTTCATAGCCTCGCTAATTCTACCTGTAGCCAATATATAAGCAGCTGTTCTTAAATCACATCCATGTTTTTGTGATAACTTCCAAATTTCATTAAAGTTCTCTACCATGATTTTTTCTAATTTTTCTAAAATTTCTTTTTCACCCCAATAAAAGTTATACATATTTTGAACTCCTTCTAAATAGGAAACAGTCACTCCACCGGCATTAGCTAAAATATCAGGAATTACCATAATGCCTTTTTTAAATAATTTTTCATCTGCCTCTGGAGTAGTTGGTCCGTTAGCTAATTCCACAATTGCCTTAGCTTTAATTCGCCCCGCATTTTTATCAGTAATTACATTTTCTAAAGCAGACGGAACTAAGACATCACATTTTAATTCCAAGATTTGCTTGTTGGTAATATTTTTAGTGGCTCCATCAAAGTCAACTACAGACCTAGTTTCTTTTTTGTGTTTTTCTACTTTTACAGGATCTAATCCTTTTTCATTTAAGATTCCGCCCTTAGAGTCAGACACGGCAATAATTCTATAACCTTTTTTGTGTAAAATCTTAGCCATATAAGAACCAGCATTTCCATAACCCTGAATTACTACTGAGGCACCTTTTTTAAGCTTTAACTTTTTAGCTAATTCTAAAGTAGTGTAAACTCCGCCTTGGGCAGTAGAATATCCTCGAGCTTCAGACCCGCCGATTTCTAACGGCTTACCAGTGATTACTCCAGGAATATATTCACCTTTAATTTGGCAGTACTCGTCCATCATCCAAGCCATAATTTGTGGAGTAGTATAAACATCTGGAGCTGGAACATCTTTATTAGGTCCTAAGTCACCAGCCAAGGCTTTCATAAACCCACGAGATAATTTTTCTAATTCAGTTTCACTAAGATCTTGAGGAGTAACTGTTACTCCTCCTTTACCTCCGCCCATAGGAATTCCCACCACAGCACATTTAAAGGTCATCCAAAAAGCCAAAGCTTTTACTTCCTGAATATCTGTATCAGGATGAAAGCGAATTCCTCCTTTATTAGGTCCTCGAGTGTTGTCATATTGAACTCGGTATCCTTCAAAAACTTTCACAGATCCATTGTCCATCCGAACAGGAATAGATACATGAATTTCCCTCTTTGGTTTTTTTAATCTCTCATGGATGTCTGCGTCAAGCTCCATGATCTGAGCCGCCTTGTCTAATTGCTTCAAAGCACTTTTAAATGGATTGATTTTTGCCATATTCTTTTAATCCTTTATTAATTATTTCTAAAGACCTTTTTAGGTCATTTTTATTTAACATAAACGCTATTCTAACCTCATTTTTACCCCTGCCTGGACTAGCATAAAATCCAGCTGCTGGAGCCAGTAAAACAGTTTCTCCATCATCGTCAAATTCTTCAATAAGCCATTTACAGAAGTCTTCGCTAGACTCTACGGGTAGAGAAATTATAGCATAAAAGGCTCCTTCTGGCTTGGGAGTTATTAATTCTCTTCTCTTAGTAAATTCTTCCACTAACGGACCAGTATATTTTTTAGAATTTTCCAAAAAGGGGACAACTGCTAGCTGTTCTAAGCTAGCCACGCTCAACCGAGTCATGGCAAATTTAAAAACACTCTTAATCACTTCTTTATTTTTACTAGCCAGTACTCCAATCCGCGCTCCACATAAATTAAATTTCTTAGAAACACTATCTATTAAAATAACTCTGTCTTCTATTTCTTTAAAGTTCGCCATGGAATAAAATTCTCCTTCATAAACAAACTCTCGATAAACCTCGTCACTAATTAAAAACAAATCATGCTTCTTAGATAAGTCTACTAATCTTTGTAATTCTTCTTTTTTTAAAACTCTTCCAGTTGGGTTACAAGGATTAGAAAATAATATCGCTTTAGTTTTGTCAGTGATTTTGGTTACTAAATTAACTCCAGCCAAAGAGGCAAAGCCATTATAGTTTGTATAAAAAGGCTCCAGAACCATTACTTCATCACCTGGGTCACAAATTGCACTTAAGGAAAAAATAATTCCTTCTGATCCTCCACTAGTGACAATCATTTCGTCTGTAGAAAAATTTATTTCATTATCTTTAAAATATTTTTGCCAAGCCTGTAAAGTTTCTGGTAATCCTTGAGATGGAGCATAGGCGATAGTTTTTAGCTTTAAATTTTTTACAGTTTCTTGCCAAATTTTATCAGTGGCTAGATCCGGCTGACCAATATTTAAGTGATGCACTTTAATCCCTTGTTTTTTTCTTTCCTCAGCTAAAACAGCAAGCTTCCGTAAAGGAGAGGCTTGCATGTTTAAAGCTCTATTTGAAAGAGAAGGCATGGTTTATTCTTTTTTACCCCAGTCTACACCTGGAATAGATTCCCCCTTTTTTGTTAGTAAGTAAGTGTAGCAAGCAAGCGAAGCTTTAACCCCTTCTCCAGTAGCTACGGCAATTTGTTTTTGGCTCACATTAGTCACGTCACCGGCCGCAAAGATTCCTTCAGTAGAAGTGTTTCCATTAGTATCCACGATAATTTCTTTTTTCTCGTTCAAGTCTACCACATCAGTTAACCACTCGGTATGAGCAATTCTGCCTACCTCAATAAATACTCCTTGTAAGTCTAATGTTTTTTCATCTTTAGTAACTAAACCAGTTACTAATTGCTCTCCTTTGATTTCTTTTACTTCAGTATTATATAACACTTCTACATTCTCTTTAGATAAAACTTCTTGTACCATTACTTCTTCCCCTCTAAATTTATCTCGACGATGAATTAAGTAAACTTTATTCGCAATTCTAGAAAGTAAATCAGCCGCGTCTAAAGCAGAGTTTCCACCACCAACCACCGCTACATCTTTTCCTTTATATAAGGGCGCGTCACAATTCGCACAATAAGTTACTCCTTTGCCTTGATAATCTTCTTCTCCGGGAACGTCTAAGTTACGAGGGGTTAGGCCAAAAGATAAAATAACGCTTTGTGCTTCTACGGTTTCATCTTTATTAAAAGTAATAATAAAATTACCGTCTTCTTTTTTGGCAATTTTATTTACTCCGGCCATTTTAAATTCAGATCCAAATTTTTCAGCCTGAGCTTTCATTTTTTGAGCTAATTCAAAACCAGTGATTTGTTCAAATCCAGGATAGTTTTCAATATCATTAGTCGCTGCCATTTGACCGCCTAGGTCTTTAGCTAAGATTAAAGTTTTTAAAGTCCTTCTAGAAGTATATAAGGCAGCGGTAAGACCGGCTGGTCCTCCACCAACTACAACAACGTCGTACATAAGTTATTTATTTAAGAAATTAAAGTGTCTAACAGTTTTTTTAGGTCCTCCTCAGCTTGCATGCCTTGTAAAGTGTTTTCTACTTCTCCTTTTTTAAAGACTAATAAAGCTGGAATACTCATAATTTGATACTTGCCAGCAGTTTCTGGAGCCTCGTCTACGTTTACTTTAACAATTTTAACTGGTTTGTCTTTATAATCATCAGCTAATTTATCAATAATAGGTCCTAGCATTTGGCAAGGCCCACACCAAGCAGCATAAAAATCAACCAAGACAGGTTGATCAGAGTTTAAAACTTCTGCTTCAAAGTTTTTGTCGTTTATTTCTAGAGACATAATTTTTCACAATTTAAGTTATTAATCGTGAAAACATTATAGCATTTTTTATAAAATGTGCCAATCTCGATCTTTAGCGATTTTTCGCAGCTTAGAGTCGGGATTAACTGTTATTTTATGTTTGACTAAATTAAACATTGGCAGATCAGAGATGCTATCTGCATAAACATAGCTTTGTTTTAGATTAATATCCGCTCGCTGAGCAAATTCATCTACCACCGCTGCTTTGTCTTTATGATAACAAAGATATTTTACCTTGCCTGTATAACAACGTTCTTTAATCTCTAGTTTTGTATCTAAGACTGCATCTGCCTCAAAATATCGTTGAAACTGTCGAGCCAAAGGATGGATTACTTCTGTTACCAAGACAATCTTATGGCCCTTTTTCTTATGATCTTTAATATGCGGCAAGATATGAGATTCTAGTTTATTACTTAAATGTTCTTCAAAAAATTTATCTGCTAAAAAGTGAAGACGCTTTACATCCCATGATTTTAATAAGAGTAGGGAGTCGCTCATTAATTCTCGATGCGGTTTAATCTTAATTTTTTCTAAAGCTAACCAATAAAATATTCTAAAAGCATACAGCCAACTAATTTCTCCAGTTTTAAATAAATATTTTATAAAATCTACTTGGGAATAACCCTTGTAAACTGTTCGATCAATATCAATAAACACGGCCACATCATCCGGGTCTTTATCTTCATGGGCCGGAAGGTATCTTTTAGGTAAAATAGCCACCATTTCCTTACGAATCTTTTCACTCATCACCTTGGCTGCTTTTCTAAAGGGATATTTTTTATTATAAGGCTTTGGATCAAGGGGTTGATTAAAAGTTACCAGCACTCGACCAGGCTTTAAAGAGAATTTCCCCATAATCACTCTATCTAATCCCACAATAGAAATAGGAACTACGGGAATATTATTTCTTAAAGATAAACGAGCTGTTCCAGTGTGAATATATTGTAAATGCTGCAAGCGTTCGTAATGACCTTCAGGAAAAATAATTAAGGGCGTTTTATTTTTTAAAGCACTAGACGCCTTTTTAAGAGCTTGTTTTTTTGTGGCTGACTTAGGATATTTTTTATCATCTTGTTCATCACGCCGAACTTCTACAAAGTCTAATTTTTTAAACCAAATATTAAAAGGCCATTGAAAACTTTTAAACGGAGCCGTAAAGCTAGTAACTTTTGGTCCTAAAATAGAATATAAAATAAAACCATCCAGCATACTCGGATGATTAGAGGCATAAATATAAGTTTTATTAGTGTTTATCTCTTCTAGGCCTTTGGCATAAACATCTAAACGACACAGCCAAACAATAACCTTTGCTTGATAATAGCCTAGGGTTCGCCAATAATTAACTCTTTTCTTTTTGTCTATAAATAAAGAAATTAGACAAAATAAAGGCAGCGGTAAGCTGCTTATTAAAAATATATTTAAATACGCGAAAATTCCAAAAATTGTCTGGTTTGCTTTTGTTTTCATTTTTGTTTTATTAGTGATTTTTATTTAAACCACTGACTATATTATAGCAAAAAAAAGAGCCCCTGTCAATTGTTTTTACAAAAAAAAGAGCCGGAGCTCACCCTGTCATGTGGACGGGGGTGTTGCTCCGGGGAGTGCGGTTGTGCCACCAGTTGTGACAGAGCCGCAGAACCGGCAGGACGATCATGGCCACGGCGGTCAGGGCGATGTCCTTGATCCAGATCCAGGGGTCCGAGAGAAGGACGAGAAGAACCACCACCATCACCACTCGGAAGTGGCGAGGGAGGTCTGATTCGAGAAGCGTGAGGTTGGGGCTGGCAGCGTACATGGAGCTCTCCAGGGGAATGAATGCATTCTAATCTTTACACAAAAAAACAAGGCTGTCAATGCCTTGTACGTGTCAGTGCGGTTTAGCGAAGCTAAAACGCCCCTGATAAAAAAGCAAGCCCCGGGTCCCTTTCGCAAAGATTTCTCTCGCTAGGGGACGCGGGGCGTCGTACACGGCTCAGGGGTTTTCGCGGTCGTATTCGACGCCGATGACGTCGCGTTGACCAATTCCCTTGAGCACCATCTGTCCAAGCCGAGTGAAGCTCACACTAGGAAGTCTAAGCATCAGCTCTCCGGTGGCCTCAATCGCAGCTCGCACAGACTCGGTGACCAGGATCTGACCTGGGTTAGCCCGATCGTAGAGCCTAGCGGCTTCGTTGATGGCCTTGGACATCAGCTCGATCTTCCGACGGCGTTGACGAACCAGAGCCATGATCCTTCCGTAGGCGATGCCGATGTACACCGGTTGACCCATCGTATGGGCTACCTGTTGCATCTCGACAGCGCAAGTCAGGGCTTGGAGACAGGGATCTTCTTCTTGTTCCTGGTTCCAGCCGAACAGCATCAGTGAACTGTCGCCCATGGTATTGGCCTCCCAACCACCATGGCGATCTGCCACTTCTGCTAGAGCGTCGATCAGCTCGATCAGTTCCCTAGCAGCCTCTTCCGGGGCTACTCCTTCCTGGTGGAGTTTGTCCGTAGACGCTGGGATGTCGTACAACAGGACTGCTCCTTCCCTGGCTTGGGTCGGGAACTTGCCGGCGATCACCAATTCAGCGTCAGCTTGCGTGGGCCAGATCTCGGCATGGGCTTGTTGGGCTCTTGCCTTCCATCGTTCAGCTTCGGCGCGGGCCTCTTGGGCTTCCACTCTTCCGGCTTCGGCCAGGCGAACGCTTTCCTCGGCCTGAGCCTGGAAGCGGTTGCGCTGTTCGAGAACCTTCCGGTAGCGGAACATGCCCAGGACTGCCATGAACATGCCTACCAGGCGTAGGAGGAGCTTGATTCTCCTCTTGGCCGGTCGGTATGTCACCTCGGTGGCGAAGATGTAGCTGTCGTTGCCCAGTTTTTGAGGGCAACAGACCACTCCTTCTTCGAGAACCGAGTAGCTGCTCTGGGCAGAGACAAGCTTGGCGTGGACCTTGTTCGGGTTTTCTCCTACGTAGACAGTTCGAGTGACGAGCGTGGCCTGAAGCAGACCAGGAGTTCCGGATCGGTACTCGTCGTTCTCGATGTAGCTTCCGTCGTAGTAGTAGTACTCTCCGACTTCGGTCAGCTCTGCTCGGTGAGGAGCTAGCCAGACCCGGCGACCGTAGACTTGTCCATCGATCAGGAGTTCTCCATCTGGAGAGTAGGTCACCTGACGGCGATCTTCCTGGTCGAAGAGTTCGTCCTGAAGGCCGAAGATGAACTCAAGGAGTTCCTTGGGATCCTCAGGTCGCACCCTGGTCTTGGCGGTAGCGTCTGGCAGGAACAGGCCTCGCGGCAAACCCTGGAAGAAGCCGTTGATCCAGGAGCTCGAGCCCCAGTCTTGAAGCAGGTTGACTCCCTGGTACACCGAGGTGAAGAACAGAACCTTTCGCTCTCCGTCAGCCTTTCGGCGACGACGCGTCAAGTCCATCATCTTGGTGCTATTGTAGAGTTCAACGCTTCCTGGTACCAGGTCGATGGCGGCGTCCATGAAGTCATGGGCTCCGCTCAGGACCAAGTTTACCAGGCTGGAGACCATGTCTCCACTAGACTGGCGCTGGGTGCAGGTCGTTCCGGCTTGTTCCAGAACCCGAAAGGTGCCCGCTTCTCGGACAGCTCGCTTCCAGATCACGAACCACTCGCTCACCGGGAACCAGGCATCCTCACGGATGTAGGTCTCAGGAGTGGGGTGGCTCAACTTCTCGAACAGAACACGGAGGGCGTCTGACTTGCTGTAGCCCAGAACCTTCCTGAAGTAGTAGAACAGGATCCGGGTGTTCCGGCTGCCTACCAGCTGCTGGCTCTTGTGCGGAGGGCTCAGGGGCCGCAGCGGAAGCAGGGGGGTTTGTTCAAGAGAGGGTCCGTGCTCTTCCACGAGAGCTTCGTCAAGCTCGACCACTCGAAGGGCAGGGGGGTCTTGAGGTGCCATGGTATCTCCCGTTGGGAAAAGGGGTGAAAAAATTGTCGATGTACGTACTCTAACTAAAACACGAAAAAGGCTTCTTGTCAAGGTAGGGGGTTGACGAACTGTGTATAATAGTGTAGAATCATTTTATCCGCGTTAGGCGTAGGGCCCTCGTAGTTCAATGGATAGAACACCAGCCTTCTAAGCTGGCTATGTAGGTTCGATTCCTGCCGAGGGTACAATTGGGCGGCGTAGCTCAGTGGTTAGAGCGCACGCTTCATAAGCGTGATGTCGGTGGTTCAAATCCACCCGTCGCTACCAGTGGCGTTTGTTCATTTCATTCACAACCGCACTGGCAAGCTATTCATGTATTTTGGATGGCATGCCCGTGCGGTTCGCGAAGCGAAACGCAACGCGGTGGCTGTAGCTCAGTTGGTTAGAGCACCAGTTTGTGGTACTGGTGGCCGTGGGTTCAAATCCCATCAGCCACCCCCGAATGTATGACTGTTAACTAGAAGCATCCTATCAAAGGGTGTTTTTAGTTTAAACTCAAGCTTTTTTCCATTTAGCTCACAGTTCTGAAGTAGGAAATTCAGAAGTTGGCGTTTTTCTTCTGCTTCCGAACTTTCAAATATTTTATAAGCTCTCTGAGCTAAAGAAAGTACTTTATTTGCAGTTAAATAATACTTCTCACTAGCCTTATCATATTGTTTTATTTGGCATAACAAATCATTTTGTTTTTCCTTATATTCTTTTACGTTATTATCGTACTCTTCACTAGTAATGCGACCGTCTAGTCTATCTTCATACATTACACCAATTCTTTTCTCAAGCTTATCATATTCTTTTCTTAGTCTCTCTAATTCCTTATTATGAAATTCATTTTTATATTCCTCAGTTTTTTTTAAGGCCTCTGTTATATCGTCTATTTTATCTTGGGGTAGGCTTATTCTTTTTATAGCTTCCTCTAAAGGTTTTAGTAATTCTTTTTCTTGTATCCAAACCCTTTTACAAATTTTTTTATAATTAGTGCAGCTATAGTAAATATATTTTTTCTTTTTTATTTCAGGCGTAATGGCACAACCGCATTTAGCACACTTAATCAATCCCCTTAAAACATAAGGTCTTTTAGTATCCTTAGAGGGGGTGGTATTATGGCGGCTTCTAACTTCTACACATTTATTAAATAATTCTCTAGTAATTAGAGGAGGATATTTATGAGGATATAATTTACCCTTATATATTTGTTCACCGTAATAAAAAGGATTTTTTAATATAGCTTCAATACCTCTTACTTTTAAGATCGTTCTATTTGGAGTATTACTTCTTAATCCTTTTTTCTTCATTACTTGAGATACTTTTTCCATTGAATAATTTCCTGTGGCGTATAATTCAAATATCTTAGTAATTAAGTGACTTCTTTCTGGGTCTGGTTTCGCTATTTTATTATCATTATCATCAACCGTATTAATATATCCAATAGGAGCCTTTTTAGTTATTTCGCCCGCTCTTATCTTTTTTTCAAAGGCTCTTTTAACATTATCGGAAATAGCGTCTGAATAATATTTAGCTAGCCCTAAGCTAATTCCAAAATTAAATTTTTCAACGGCTGACATTTTAGAATTGATTACTTGTCCATCAGAGATAAAGTGTAATTCTATTTCATCAGATATTGCTTTTTCATAAAGAGCAGAAACTCTTTTATCAAATACATTTCTAGAAAGCCTATCAACCTTGTCAAAGCAAATAGCTATTTTTTCTTTGTTGGTTTTTAAATACTCTAGTATCTTATCAAATTCATCTCTTTTGGTTTTATAAGCAGATTCATCAAAAGAATATTTTTGAATAATTTCAAAATTATTTCTTTTACAGTATCTTTCCATTCTATCTATTTGAGCTGGTAGGGAATTACCAGCTTCTTTTTGTTCCTCGGTAGAAACTCTAGCTAATATTATTGCTTTCATATATTTATTTAATCTAAAAGGAGGCCTGGTTGACCCAATTCATAACCTCAAAGATTACTTATTGGCAGGCCCCCTTTTAGGGTAATAAGTAATAATAATTGAGGTTTGTTAAATTGGGTCAACATTTATATTTTAGCTTATTAATCTTACTAAATCAAGTATTTTTATTTTGGTATTCTTTGGTATAATTGTAATATTTTTTTCATTTTTTTCGTTGGTTTTCCAGCGTAGTATTTTCTTTTTATATCATTTTCCATTTCTCTTATTTTTTCCCCAATTTCTATTGTCTTAAAAAGATAATAATAACCATGTTTTCTATTTACATTTTGCGAGGCATAAGTTAAGTCATGACAATGCCTACATCCAAAATATTTTCCCGCTAAATATAATTTACCAACTCTTCTCCTACAATTATTTAATGGACATATAAACCAATATCTCCATCCACCATAGTTGCAAGGAGTTTTATCTAAGAGGACTTTATATTCATAATCATTTTTCTCTTTAGTTGCTTGATTAATTAATGAATATTTGAAAATAACATATGGATTGTCTTTATCAGTTAATACATGGACACGTATTCCTCTTAAATTGCCAATTACTTCTCCACTAAAGAATTTATATTTATTAAGCCAATACACATCAATACTTTGATAATAATCCTCCTCTTCTTTATATCTTCGTCTTCCCATATACCGAAATCATTAAAGATTAAAATCCTAAAAAGGAATATCGTTAGTTGTTATTTTATTATCAGCTAATTCTTTTTTTCTTCTTATAGGATGATTTTCTGGAAGATTATCAAGAATTTGTTGAGTTCCATTATATTCTCTTTCCTTATCTTTACTTTCCTTATCTTTACTTACTTCTGCATCCTGGCTACAACTTATCTGCAATTTATCTGCAGGAGGGGGAGGAATTTGACTGGGCTTAGCCTTTGTAGGGGGAACTTTATTATGCTTACTCCATCCTGGATGATAACCCACTAATCCCTTTTTAGTGCTATAAAGAGTTATCAATTCAACTTCTTCAATCTTTTTAGTCATAGTAGTAACAAGGTTTTTTGAAATTCTGTTTGCATAGAGGAATATCCTTGCATGTAAAAAACGAGGATCAGCATGAAATCGTCCTTCATCATCAGCGATCGTTATCATTCCAATATAGAGTAATTTTTCATTAGCAGTTAGTTTATTAAATTTTTCATCTTCCCATATCTTGGAAGATATCATTCTTCTTTGATTTAGTGCCATATGTTTTATTCATAAATTAGTTCATTAAATTTTTAAATTTATCTATAATTTTATTTTCTATCAATTCACTTACTTTTTTATTAATAGGATGATATATATTTATGTTCTTATTTGATACTTTTTTAGTTGGATATACTATTCTATAACCAGTGCCGTCTAATCGGCTATAAACAGCAATAGAACCTAAATAAAGTGATTCTTCAAAAACAACGCTAGCAAATGCTATAAGCCCAGAATTAGGCTTAATAGGGGTTATTTGTACTTCTGTTATCTTCATAATTTTTTGGATTTATTCGTTTATCTATTTTTAAAAGCAGACTAAAAAAACTCAATAAGCTTTGCTCATCTTCAAAATCTGTTTTATCAATTGTATCTACGGATTCATTAAAATTCATAAAAACTGGCTTATTGCCAGTTTCATCGTGCCACGATTATATTTTTCTAGAAACTTAATTTAAGCACAAACTTATATGCAACAATTTTTATTTGACTCATCTATAAATTTTCTCATTTTATGAACTATAGAGCGAACTGTGCCATCGCTTAATTTAAATTCTTTTGCAATATCTTCTTCTTTATAACTATATTTTTTTCTAGTTTTTACAGGTTCTTGTCTTAACTTTATATATTGATTGTATATTTTAACATTTCTTGCAAATTCAGACATGGGTCGCAGTCTTTCCTTTTTGCTTTTTTTTCTTTGCGGACCATATTCATTTAAGGATATTTTTTTTATTCTTTGTATTTCTTCTTTATTTCTATTAATAAATGCTATCATTTCATCAACAGTAGTAGTTGGAGGAAAAGATAATATCATATTAGGCTCAAGGTCTGTCTCAGCTAATTCAACTCTCCCAGTTTCAATACTTAAAAAATTATTAAATAATAT
>CAZNEH010000017.1:0-25717 GCA_964572175.1 uncultured Gammaproteobacteria bacterium | reverse complement strand
AACCAAGGATAAGTAATAATAATATTTTTTTCATATATTTTAGTCCATGTATCGATCAGCTTCTATACTTCCGACAATAGTATAAATATCTTGAATTTCATCATATAAATCAGAAGCTGTGTCTTGAGCATGCATCCAATAAAATACATAATCATCGTTTTGGGCTAACGGTGTTCCATAATAATAGTAAAGATCATCTGCTTGAGAAATATCATAAACTAAAATACTAAACATCCCGTACCAATAATTCATTACCTGGCTCTTTAGCTTAAAAGTAACATAAGTTCCATCATAACCTGTTTCTACTTTCACCCTATATCCTTTCCAACTTTTTGGAAACTGCAAACTAAATCCATATTTATTACTATGATACATCCGCCAAGACTTAGTTGTAAAAACCTTAGCTTTTGATCTCTTCCCAGAATTTCCGTAATAATCCTTGGCTTTCACCACCACCTTATGCTTTTTCTTTTTCTTTAAACCCCTAAGAGTGGCATAGGTATTACTAGTTTTATAAGTTTTTACTAACTTCCATTTTTTTGCTTTTTTAGGAGTATTTTGATAAACCTTGTACACGTATTGATAGGCCCCAGATACTGAATTACACTTTGCCAATGCTGAATTAGAAGTGATTTGACTCACCCTTACATTCTTAACTTTACCAACGGCCTCAACCTGACCAGGTAAAGCCACTAACATCAAACCTATTACTAGGCTAAAAAATATTAATTTTTTCATATATTTTTATTTTAATTACTTTTTGTTTTAAAAATTTTACCCACGCTCCAAGGCCCTTTTTGAATTATTCCATTAACTTCTATTTTAGCTCTAACTCTTATCTTATATTTTGTTCCTGGTTTTAATTTTTTAACCCACTTATTTACTTTGTTACTATTTTTCTTAATCGTTCTTTTCTTTTTATATGTTTTTGTTTTTTTATTCCACTGTAACAATCTTAAATTATAACCATCTACTCCAGCTACTTTATTCCATTTAATATAAGCTTTTTTCTTTAGTCTCTTAGCTTTTGGAGACCTCACATTTTTAACCTTAGCCACTACATATTCAGGAACCTCATCATTATTATCATCTTCTATAATCTCCTCATCTTCTTCTTCCTCCTCTTCATCTGGAGCATCAACAACTTCTTCTGGTAATAAATCTTCGATGTAATTAGAAAACAAAAATTTAGTGTCTTCGTCGCTCTCTGGATGTGGAGCACTTAAAATAACCTTACCCTCCCCATAATCAGCTGCCACTATAGCTGCCTTATCCTTAACTTCATAATAAGTCGGCGCTTCTGCAGGATCAAAATCAGCGGCATAAGTCGCTAAAACCTCAACCTCATCTTCATAACCCACTACTACATCAAAAGCTGGTCCGCCAGTATAACTTAGCCAATGTGTTTCCCCAGCATAATCACCATTAATAGTATTACTATTAAAAGTAAAACCATCTGTATAACTAACTGTACTAGTCCAACTTAATCTATCAATAGCCTGTACTTGAACTAAGCCAATCATATCTAAGCTTCCATAATCCCAACTTAGATCTTGGGCCCCAGGAATAGACCCTCCACAACTACCAAAATATCTACCCCCTTGATTTACATAATCTTGAACTACCGTAACTAAAGCACTATCTTGAGATTGAACAATTGGCTGCAAGCCACCCGGATAAATTAATAATTCTATATCACTCGAAATTCCACTGGCCACAATCTCATCAACCGTTTTAGTAGTGACATTATAATCATCATCTAATAAAGTATGAAAAGTACTTTCTGCTCCAGTAGAAACAACCCAAATGTCTTCCCCCACAGCTAAGCTAGGTTGCGGTAAAAAAATAAAAAAAGCTCCTATAAACATAGTGCTTATTATCCATAAATACGTCCTCCCCATATTTTTTTAAATTAATTTATGCTATACTTATTATAACAAATATGCCTAAATTCATCAATTTAGAACATACCGCTGATATAAAAATCCGTGCTTACGGAGATAATTTAAATACTCTCTTTCAAAATGCTGCTTTTGCTATGTTTTCTCAGATCTATAAAGCAGAAGTAAAGCCAGAAATAACTAGAGAGATTAAAATTAAATCAGTAGACCAAGAATCTCTTCTAGTCGATTTTTTATCTGAATTATTAACTTTATCTGACCAATATAACGAAATTTATAATACTTTTAAATTAGAAATAAAAGACTTTGAAATAAAAGGCGAAATATCAGGCCAAGCCGTAAAATCTTTTGACGAAGAAATAAAAGCTGTCACTTACCATGAATTAAAAATCACTAAAAATAAAAACATATGGACAGCGGAGATAGTGTTCGACATTTAAACAAGCTAGAAGACTATTTATACGAAATCCCTCAAAGCGGAGACATGAACGTTCCAGCCCTGATTTACATTGACCAAAAACTTTTAGATAAGGTCCAAGAAGACAAATCTTTAGACCAAGTCGTTAATGTAGCTGCTTTACCTGGAATTTATAAATATTCTTTAGCCATGCCCGACATTCACCAAGGCTATGGCTTTCCTATTGGCGGAGTGGCCGCTTTTTCAACTAAAGACGGGGTTATTTCTCCTGGTGGCGTTGGCTACGACATTAACTGCGGCGTAAGACTATTAAAAACAGATGCTAACTTCGAAGATATAAAAGACAAGTTAGAAGAAATAGGCGAAAAATTATTACGCCATATCCCTTCTGGGGTTGGTCGCGGCGGAAAAATAAAAGTAGATATCGAAAAAGTCTTAACCCAGGGCTCTAAAGCTGTTGGCGAACCAGACTTAGAAAACATCGAAGAACAAGGCTGCCTTAAATATGCTGACGCAAGCAAAGTTTCTAACCACGCTAAAAAACGAGGTCGCGACCAAGTCGGCACTTTAGGATCTGGCAATCACTTCATCGAAGTCCAGCGCGTCTCCGAAGTTTACCAAGATAAATTTGGCTTACAAAAAGACCAAATCGTGATCATGATCCATACTGGTTCCCGAGGCTTGGGCCACCAAGTTTGTACTGACTACATTAAAAAACTACAAAAATATATTGTTGAAAAAAATATTAAACTAGCCGACCGGGAATTAATCTACGCTCCTTTTGGATCCCAGTTAGCCGAAGACTATCTTGGAGCCATGTCTGCGGCCGCCAACTTTGCTTGGGCTAACCGCTCTGCCCTAACTAATCTAACTCGAGAAATTTTCGATCAATACAATATAAAGCTCGAAACTTTATACGATGTCGCCCATAACATGGCCAAAATAGAAACCCACGACAACCAAGAACTCTGCGTTCACCGTAAAGGCGCTACCAGAGCTTTCCCTGATCAACCAGTTTTAATTCCTGGATCCATGGGCACAGCCTCTTATGTTTTAAGCGGCACTGAAAAAGCCATGAGCGAAACCTTTGGCTCTGTCTGCCATGGCGCTGGCCGAACTATGAGCCGTCGCTCTGCTAAAAAACTAGTCCAAGGCCGCACCCTCCAAGACGATCTTAAACAAAAAGGGATTATTATAAAATCTTATTCCATGCGCGGACTAGCCGAAGAAGCACCTTTAGCCTATAAAGACATTCATAATGTCATTGACGTAATCACAAAAGCTGGGCTTTGTGAAAAAGTAGCCCAGCTTAAGCCTTTAGTTGTTATTAAAGGAGATTAAATTTTATTCACTCAAAGTAGTAAAGTATTTAGATACAGTATTTTGACTTAAATACTTATTATTTCCAATTTTTCTTCTAGCTTTTATTCTAATTCTATACTTAGTATCTGCTTTTAAGCCAGTCAACCACTTTCGAGTATAAGTTTTATTAGACTTATTACTTACTTTAACAGTTTTAACTTTTTTATAAGTTTTACTAGTCTTTTTAGCTAAAATAATGTTAAATCCTGTTACTCTACTGGCCATAGAATCCACTCTAATTCTAGCTCTCTTAGCCTCTTTTTCAATAACTTTAATTTCTGCTTTTTTAAGTTTTCTTGGATAAGTAACTAATCTTTTAGTTTCTGACCAATCTGATTTTACAGATTCTCCTTGTCCATTAGTTCCTAATGCTCGAACCTTCCAATAATATCTACCAGCATTATTTAAGCTAGTAATGGTTTTAGCGCTATTTGTAGAAGTTTTATCTACTACTTTATTTCCGTTTAATAATTGCCCCTTACCATATTTAATTTCATAGGACTCAGCATTAGTTACATCGTCCCAGTCTAAATCTGCTTTATAAATAGCTCTGTCAGAAGAAAGATTTTCTGGAGCAACTAAATAATAATGCTCATCTGCTCCAATATCATAAGCATCACCAATTGGCCTTGTATCTTGTTCATAATCTTGTGTAACGTCATCTACTGTAGTTCCAGCATCAACACAAATAGAATCATCTGTTAAATGAAAATCACCATTGGCAACATCAGCTAATTTAGGATCATCCTTTAAAGAATTTACATCTTGACCGTAAGTACCTTGCCAATCTTCTAAAGAAATTAAAGTATCAGAAGTCGGCACATAAACAATTCCATTATAAGTGTAAAAACTATTATAGTCAGAGCTAACAAAAGATAATGAGCTAGTATCTGGCTTTATTGCATAACGAATACTATGCATAATGTTATTAGTAATCGCAATAGTACCTCCTAAAGACTCAAAATTTAATACTCCGTCTGTAATGTCATAAAAAGTATTATTAGCAATCATGGAATAAGAATTTCCTTGAAAACTTACCCCATACTTCATACTATAAATAACATTATTTATTACTCGAGTATAATCTGCCTCACTATAAACTCCACTTCCTAAATCAACATTATAAATAGTACAGGCATTAATATCAATGTAACTACTTCCACTATTAACTTTAACACCTCTAGTACTTGCTCCAGTTATTGCTAAATTACCAATGTGAAAATAATCAACATTAGTTAAATCAATTGCCTCTCCATATCCACTAGCATCAATTACTGCTTGAGGATTACCAGGCCAGGTAGTTAAAACAGTCATTCCTAATTCTTGACTACCAGATAAACCAGATCCTATTGATACAGATTCTGTAAACTCACCATTAAGATATGCGGTATCTCCGCCACTCATTTGACTTAGAGCTGCACCTATGGTCTGAAAAGGAGATGCTTCGGCTCCAGTATTAGCATCATTACCAGTTTCAGAATCTACGTACCATTCCGCAGCCATACTAGGCATCGCCACCAACATTAATCCCATTACTAGGATTGGAAGAATAAATTTCTTCATAAATTATTTTTTATTATTTATTTTTTATAACCTTAGCCATATCTGCCATTCCCTCCACTGCTCTTAGCACCTCCATAGGCACAGCAAAAATCACTGTATTAGATTGATCAGAAGAAATATCGTTAATACTATTTAACGTTCTTAAATGCAAAGCTCCTGGAGCTGAAGCAATAGTCTTAGCTGCCTTAGCTAAATTCTCTGCAGCTAAAACTTCTCCTTGAGAATTAATAATGGTCGCTCTTTTCTCACGCTCTGCCTCGGCCTGTTTAGCCATGGTTCTTTTAAGATTTTCTGGTAACTCAATATGTTTCAACTCTACTGAGGTCACATCAATTCCCCATGGATCAGAAGCCTCATCCACGATTTGCATGATCTTTGTGGCCACTTCGTCTCTTTTGGCTAATAACTCATCTAAATCTACTTCACCAACCACATTTCTCATAGTAGTTTGAGCCAACTGAGAAACAGCATAATAAAAATTCTCTACTTCTAAAACTGCCTTTTCTGGACTAGCTACTCTATAATAAATTACCGCATTAACTCGTACTGAAACATTATCTCCAGTAATCGCATCTTGATCTGGCACATCCACGGCTTTAACCCGGATATCAACTTTATGCATTCTTTGAAAAATTGGAACAATTATTTTCCAACCTGGTTCATAAGTTTTAACATATTTACCCATGGTAAATAATAACCCTCGTTCGTATTGATCAATTTGACGAATAAACATTGCCAATAAAATCAATAATCCTACCCCTCCAAAAATAAGGAGGAATATTACCACACCTAATGCTTCTGCCATATTTTTTTATATTTAATTATCTAACTTAACACTTTGTCCAGGTTTTATCTGGTGTTGTTGCGGTTGACTAGGTCTCTTTTTTCTTCGACGACTAGATTTTTTTCTAGGTGTACCATTATCAAAAGGCACTGGATTTTGCTGTAAAGCATCTTTCAAAGAAATTTCTTCTACTTTCTTTTTTGATTCCTGCGAAGCTGGCGTAGCAGAATGAGGCACAAAACTAATTTTTTTCTTAGACAAATCTTCTATTGGAGCTTTCTCTACAACTTCTTTTACCACTTCTTTCTTCTTGAGTTGCTCCTGTTTTCTAGGCTCTTGTTTTTGAGGTTTTTGCTGTTGTGATTTTTGATCTCTACTTCTATCATCTTTTCTTTTATCATCTCTCCTACTTCTACTTCTATCGTCTTTTCTTCGATCATCTCTACGACCACCATCTCTATCTCTATTATCTTTATTTCTTTGTCTATCTGCTTCTTTTTGTTGCTCTTGCTGTCTTTCTTTTTCTTCCAATCCGCTCCAGCGCATAATCTTTTCCTCTACTAAAGCTCGAGGTCTAGAATACCTTTCTCTAGAAACAGCAATCACAGTTTCTTCACTATTAGTTTCTCCTTGTACTGGCGGCAATCCAATTGCTGAAAATGGATTAGAAGCCACTCCATCAATCATTAACCTTAAATAAAAATGAAACTTATCAATATTAACCAAATCTTCTTTAGTAAACGTCGGCCCAAATTCTACTTCCAGCTCTTCAGCATCTGTAGAACCAACTCTAAAACAAACCATGGTTCCTACATTACCAAACACAGCGGCTTTTACATCTTCATGTAATTGCTCCACATACTGATGAGCTAAAATTAAACTTAATCTATATTTTCGAGCCTCAGATAAAATATCTGCAAAAGACTCTGTGGCAAAATTTTGAAACTCATCAACGTATAAAGAAAAATCTACCCGCTCTTCTTCTGGAATGTCAACTCTGCTCATAGCCGCCAACTGAATCTTAGTCACCATCATAGCTCCCAGCAAAGCAGAAAACTCTTCTCCAATTCTACCTTTAGACAAATTTAAAATTAAAATTTTACCTTCATCCATAATCTGCCGCATCTCAATGGTCGACTTAGACTGACCAACAATATTTCTAATCAATAAAGAAGATAAAAACTGTCCAACTTTATTTTGAATCGGCGCAATTGCCTCGGTTCTAAATTTTTCAGAATAATTAGCAAACTCTTCTACCCAAAACATTTTTACTACTGGGTCTGAAATATTAGCCACTACTTTTTTTCGATATTTAGTATCTACTAGCATTCTAGTTACTCCCAATAAAGTACTACCCGGATATTCCAGTAAAGCTAAAATTGCATTCATTAAAATATATTCTAATCGAGGCCCCCAACTATCGGCCCAAATCTTTTTAAACACTCCCAACAACCCAGAGGCAACTAAATTTTTATGCTCTGGATTAACATTTTCTAAAACATTAAAGGCTACTGGATTATCTAAATCCGCGGGATTAAAATAAACTACATCATTAATTCTGTCTTTAGGAATAAACCTAATTACTTTTTCCGCTAAATCTCCATGAGGATCAACTAGTCCCAATCCTTTTCCAGCCCTAATATCTTCAATAATCATGTTTTCAATTAAAGTAGATTTTCCCATACCTGTTTTCCCAATCAAATACATGTGACGACGACGATCATCTTCTTTAATTCCAAACTTTACTTCTTTATTTCTAAAAGTAGTTCTAGCAAAAATATTTATATGTTGTTCTTTTTTTTGTTCATTCATATGTTTATTTTATCCTGAGTGAATTTTCGAAGAAAATTTGTATCGAAGGATTATCCTATAGGTAAATTAGATGGCGGAACTGAGGAATTATCTTCTTCTGGAATAGACACCTCAGGTTGAGCTGGAACGACAACCTCTTCTCTAGCCATAACCTCTCTTTTAGCAGCTTCAGAGATTGGAGATACTGGCCTGGGCACAACTGGTGGAGCCGCAGCCTTCTTCATTTGCGCTTGCGGAGTTAAAACAACTTCTTCTACTGCACTTCTTTTAGCCGGTTCTAAAGGCAAGCCAGTTGGCGCGGCAGCTTTCTTAGCCTCAGCTTGAACAACTCCTGGAGCCATAACTCCAATTGTTGGAAAATGCCAAACTGTGGCCAATTCCTCAATATTTAAAATCATTGGAATTTCCCCAGAATCTTTTTCTCGGCCTTTATAATTGGCCATCAATTTACGCATTCTATAATACTTAATTTGATCCTTAAATAAATACTCAGCCCTGGTCACACTATGCTTCCCAGGCTTAAACCCATTCATGTCTAAAGTATTAAACTGTTTAATTGCTCCAAACATTCCTCCGTTAACCGCTTTTCTATGATGACGATATTTATTTTCCGCCATATACATCCATCTAAATCTAGTTTTATAAGCAATCTTAGTAATCTTTTCTTGCATGGCCTCTAAAATAGCTTTTTCCCCAGGAGTTAAATATTGCATTAAATTATGTTCTTTCCTCTCGTCTTTGACCGCATCTTCATACTGTTCGCTAAAAATAAAATCATGGACCATTTGCAAGGTCTTTACTGGCGTATCAGTAGCTGTGTCTAATAAAGTCTTTTTTTCTTTTATTTTGGCTCCAACAATTTTAGCTACTTCTTTTTCAGCAATTTTAGGCCAACGATGGTCAATTGGCTCCAACATAAACTGCATCACTAAATTTTCTCCCGGATACAAAGTGCTCATTAGCTCTAATAAAGCAGCCATTGGATCAGCAAAAGTACCGGTCAAAGAATCTTCAAACATCCGATAAGTTTTAATCGGATAAACATCATGAGCTGCTCCTACCATTTCTACCCCCCACATTACATGGTCTGGATCTGGCCATTTATCTGGAAACTGATTCATGTAATCCTCTACCTCGGTAATCTCAGCATCTGGATACTGAGCATAAATCGCCGCTTCTACGGTATCTCTAAAACGATCTTCAAAATAAATATAATATTGAACATAACCACCAATGCTAGCGATTTCAAAACTAAACTTAACTTGATCTTCTCCATCCCAATAAGCTTCTTTAAAAGAAAAATTTTGATGTGGCCCAGAAATAGAAGCAAAGATTTGTTCTACCGCTTTTAAAGATTGCTCATTTTCTCGCGGCACATCTACGGCTAAAATCATATAGCTAATTCCTTTCATGTATTGCCGCCAAATAAAAGAAGTCCAGTATTTCCATAAAAAGAAAACCAGGACTGGATAAAAAACTACAAACCCTCCATTTTTAACTATATAGTAAAAAGCGTAAAAAGGATTTTTTCCTCCCTCCGCTATTATTGGCGCAATATCATAACCAAAAACTTCGACCATCTAAACTATTTTTTATGTTTTATTTTTACTCCCTTATTATAGCAAATTATTGAACTAAAGTATATCTTCCATCTTCTAGCTTTTTAAACTTTTCTTTATTGGTTAAAGCTAGGTGAATTGTATTCTTTTTTACCATTCTTCGATCTAAAACTTTCTTCACTAAATCCTTTCTATTTTGAGGACCTTCTTCTCTTAAAATATTCTCTAAAACATCAGCTACTACTCCTCTTTTATATCCCCATTCTTTTAAAGCATAAATTCCACGACCAACTAAAACATACTCTTTATTCAAGATTAATTCATTATGCACGGTTGGGGGATAAGCTTTTTTCTTAAATAATTCAGTAATTTTTTTAGCCAGATCCACAAAATGCATTGGCTTTTTCTCTTTAGCCAATAATAATTTAATTTTATCGTTCATTCGACTAGGCTTTACAGAGCCCCATTTAGCAATCCCATATTCATCAAATGGATTTTTATCAATAGCTGTAGACATTTCTAAAGCTGCTAATAATTTATTTTCTGTTAATCCTAGTTCTTCAGGCATTTTTTCAAGCATTTCTTCTAAAGCCATTGGCTTTTGTACTTCTTCACATACTTTTTGTACTGCCTCGACAATCTTATCTACAGACTCCATGCTGGCCAACTTGGTTCTCCAGCCTGGATTATATTTTTTCTGGCTAGCAACCTTGGCAAAGCTCTTGTCTAATAACTTAGATAAAATAAACATGATTGCTCGCTTATTATCTTCTGTGTTTTTAGCAATTCCAAATAGTTGGTCTAATAAAAAATCCTCATTCATTACTCCGCCATGTTCAGTTAGCACTGAATTAATAACTTGCTCTACTGGTTTTATGGCTTCTGCAAATTGAGAGTCTTTTTTAATTTTAGAAATAGCCAAATTTTCAATTTGACGAATTCTTTCTCTGGTTACTTCATAGCGTTTACCAATAGCTTCTAAAGTTTCTTTTTCTTGTCCGCCTAAGCCAAAGCGAGCTTTCAGCACTTCCGCTTCTTTGCTATTAAGCTTTTTAAGTAAATTAACAATGACCTCTTGCGGATTAAACTCCTGCTTAGCCTGGTCTTCTTTACTAGAAATAATTTTATCTAAGATTGAACCTCCTAAAACGCTTCCAGTTCCTCCGCTGGCTTGTTGTTGATCATTCATATGTTTGAGCGTGTTAATGATGTAACTAAAAACAATGTACCTATAATATAGCACATTCTTGAAAAATAGTCAAATATCTAGCGTTTTATAATCCTCTGAAAGGCTAATAATAGCGGACTAGCTAAGAAGATAGATGAGTAAGTACCAATCAAAGCCCCACAAATAAGGGCTAAAACAAAGAATTTAATACTTTCTCCCCCAAACAAAAACAACGCAAATAACACAAAAAGTGTAGTTAAAGACGTATTTAAAGACCTGGTTAGAGTCTGGTTAACACTTTCCTCAATAACCCCTTCAAAAGTCTCTTCCTGGCTTGTTTTTAGGTTCTCACGCACTCTGTCGTACACCACAATAGTGTCATTTACAGAATATCCTAAAGTCGTCAGTAAGGCCGTGATAAACATCACGTTTACTTCTATATCTAAGAAATGCCCTAAAACAATAAATATACCCAAAACAATTAATACATCATGAGCCAAGGCAATAATTGCTCCTAAACCATAAACCCAAGACGGTACTGGCCCAGAAGATACTTTTCTAAAAGCATAAGACACAAAACCAATAATTCCTAGCAAGACAAACAAGATTGCCCAGACTGCTTTAGATCTTAATTCTTGACCAATAGTCGGCCCAATCGCTTCATAGCTTTCTTCAGTTACTGCGCCCAGCTCCCCTAGTTTATCTAATACTTCAATTCTTTGTTCATTATTTAAGAAACTCGTCTTTAAAATAAAGCTCTCATCAGATGACTGAACCTGCACATCTTCTAATTTATTTTGAATCTCTTCTGCAGTTGGTGAACTCTCAGTATATTTTACTTGTAAAAGAGTCCCTCCAGTAAAATCTATCCCCAAGTTTAAACCTAAAACCAACCACAACACCAAGCTAGCTGCAACTAGGGTTCCAGAAACTACATACCAAATTTTTCTATACTTAATTATTGGGAACATATTTATATACTAATTTCAAAAAGGTTCTAGTTATTACAATGGCTGAAAACATTGATAAAGACACTCCAATGGCTAAAGTAATAGCAAATCCTTGGATCAAGCTAGTGCCAAACCAAGCTAAAATCAAACAAGTAATTAAAGTAGAAATATTTGAGTCTCGAATCGCCAACCAAGCTCGATCAAAGCCATCGTTTACAGCCTTATCTCGAGGCTTTCCAGCTCGCAATTCTTCTTTCGTTCTTTCAAATATCAAAACATTTGCATCAACTGCCATGCCAATAGACAAAATAAACCCGGCGATTCCAGCCAACGTAAGAGTTACTGGCCATAATTTAAATATTGCTAAAACTAATAACCCATAAACAAATAAAGCCATTACTGCCATTATTCCAGGTAAACGATAATAAAAAATCATAAACAGAGCCAATACTACTAAACCAATTACTGCGGCCATTAAACTACGCTCGATTGATTCTTGACCTAAAGTTGGCCCCACATTACGCTGATTTACTAATTCAATTGGCACTGGTAAGGCACCAGCGTTTAAGCGTCGAGCTAAAGTCTTAGCCTCATCTAAATCAAAATCTCCAGAAATAATAGCTTGACCTTGAGTAATTGCTTCTTGGACCATAGGAGTAGAAATCGGCTGATCATCTAAATAAATCGCTACGGTCTTACCCACGTTTCTTTCCGTGATCTCACCAAATAATTCTTTACCTTCCGAATCAAATTGTAAACTAACTTGTGGATAATTCGTTTGTTGATCAAAAATAACTTCGGCTGATTCCAGCTGCTTTCCGCCTAATTCTGTATTATTATATTTTGGACCCACTAAATCTTTAATTTCCATTCCTTCTGGAATTTCTTGTTCTTGAGCTACAAAAAACTCTTCAAACATTGTTAATTCCTCTTCACTATATTCCCCTTCTTCTTTAAATTCTAACAGGGGAGTTTCACCAATTTGTTTAATAGCTTCGTCTATGTCTGTTACTCCAGCTAATTCTACATTTACTCTATAGCTTTCACCAGTTTTAGAGGTCTGTACTACTGGCTCAGACACTCCAAAAGCATTAATTCTACGTTCTATTACGTCTCGCACGCCTTCCATGGCTTCTACTTCTTCTCCCGCGGAAATCTGGCTTAAATCAGCTTGGTAAACTAAAGAAGTACCACCTTGCAAATCTAAACCAAGGTGAACTTTTAATTCCTTAACTAATTTACCATCCCAAGTGATGTCTGGTCCTTTTGGATAATCCACTACTCCAGCTAGTCCGGCTAAAAGGATTATGGCCATAAAAGACAACCAAATTTTCTGTCGAGCACGTAATTTCATATGAACGTATTATAAAGCATTTTTTTATTTTTGGCAAAAAAAAGACCCGGGGTCACGCAGACACACGTCGCGGACACCGGGCACGGAACTCACCAATCGCCCCAGGACACGGCCGACTCAAACCACACCTCTCTCCTTCGCAATGATCAGGCTTGATCTGGACCTGCTGAAGGTCATGTTGAGACCTTGCCTGGTGGCACACGTGACACAAACCACGCTCTGGATGCGGATAGAGCATAAACCTCGGACAAAAAAGTCGACTCATGATTCCCCCATGAAATTCGGGTTGTGCCTAGATCTTATATTAAAAGTAAATTTTAGGCAAGTCTTAAGAAGTCTTACCTTTTACAATGTGTTTAATTTCTTCTCCATAAACCTCAGCTGGAAATAGCAGCTCAATCAAAGACCGTAAACCTTTGGTGCTAAATAATCTCCTCATACCATATTTTTTATCATCTTCAATCTTATTTATATATTCATCTTGGGCCGATTTATTTCTCTGCGCATCTGGTACAAAAACATGGTACTCTTTATGTCTAATCACCCCTTGTTCATCAATATGCCTCACGTAAAACTTGGCAAAACGTAAATCTGCCCCTCCTCCAGGCCCACTACTCTTAATTCCTTCTCCTTGGGGTGGTAATTCTTTATAATCAATAATTTCTACTTGGCCTTTACCAGCCTCCCAAAAAGTAAACATTAAATCAGCAATTACTTTAGGTGCTTTAAACGACTCCAATACATTACCCTTCTTGTCTCTTAAAGAACGATCTAAGGGCACTACCCATTCTTCAATAACTAAATCTTTAGGGTCTACTCGATCAAAAATATAAGTTCCAGCAAAAGTATCATTTATATAATCAGGGTTATTAGGAACTTGATCACGCACAATCATTTTCCTAAATTGAGACCTTCCAGTCTTAGTCCGCCGATTAATAGTTACCTCTTTATAATGGCTTGGCTGTTGCCATCTAATCATTCTATTCCTAGAAGCCGAATCTAAAATTAATTCCTTAATTCCTGTTCTTGAAGTTATTCGAGGATTAAGAAAGCTTTTTTCAATATCTTCAATGGGCTTAATTCCTCTTTTTAAAATTTCATTACTATATTTAACTACCTCATTTAATAAAGTAATCATAATAATCTTTCGCTGAGCCTCCCATTTCAAAACTCTTTTATCTCTATCTGTTTCAAAACGATCACTAGTTAAACCTCCAGAGGCATAACCAAATAAAGTTTTTAAATCTGCTTCTTTAACTTCATCAAACTCATCCCAAAACTTAGTTCCTGCTTCTTGTTCAGATTGCTCAAAAAATAAAGAAATCAACTCCCCTAACCCCTTAAAATCAATATCCTCTTCTAATAACTCACCTTTTTCCATATGATAAATCTTATCTACTAAGTCTAATAATCCTTTTTCTTGTAGTCTGTCTAAAACCTCTTCTGAATCAGTTCCTTCTTCTTCAGCTCGTTGCAACTCTTGAATCATTCTTAAAGTTCTAGCTGTTACTGGATTAGCCATTAAAGTCTTTTTCTCTGCCATATCAAGATCCTCACCCATTATTAATGGTAAAATAAATTCTATAGTTGGCACCCCTTCACCAGTTTCTGGATCAAAATTTTCCGTGGCATTTTCTAGTTTAGCTTTTAAATTATCGTGCCTCAAGGCCAGCTGCACTTCTTCTACCGTAAAATAATTTATTAATCTTTGCCATAATTCTACAGCCTCTAAAATTCTATCTCCACTTCTTTCTAAATCATCAATTAATTCTTTAACCTGGGCCTTAACTTCTTCTGAGCCAGCATATTTTTTCTTTAATAAAAAATTAAGCACTTCCATTTTCTTTTGTGCTTCAACTCTTTGCCAATGATGCATTAACTCATTTCTAACTCCCACTTGCTCTGTAGCTAAGCTATCAAATAAATCTGCTGGTCCATCTGGTAAATTAACTTGTCCTGTTTTTAATAATTCCTGACCCTGAGCCATAGACAAAGAAACAAAATTTTCAATCTTATCTTCTGCTCTATCAATACCATAAGCCACGTCCATAGGCTCTGGTAATAACCGACCAGCTAAAAAATGAGAGCGATTATCAACCATTCCCTTTTTAGGATGTCTAAAAGTATAATCTTGCACTGATTCAAACTTAACTACAGACCCTTTAGACGGCCGTAAATGAGTTTCTTCCACTGTTTCTCTTAACCCAGCTTTAACTACGCTCTCTCCCTCGTTCATTTTTCCACCTACTGGCATTAGATCACCTGGATTAACTGCCTCTGGTCCTTTTTGTAATAAAACTAAATTAGTAAAATTAAGGGCTGCTAAATTTTGATCATCTGGAATTTTAGATTCATTAATTGATTGAAACAAAAATGTCCGCACTACTTCTGTTCGTTCTTTTTCTCTTATTTCTACTTTTCCTCCGAATATATTTTCCATAAATAATTAATAATGCACGATCACATCATCTCCAATATCTGCCCAATTATAAAGTTCCTCAGCCTTGTCTAACGGCTCGTTAATACACCCATGGCTCATCACATGACCAAAATTGTTATGCCAAAAAGCAGCATGAATAGTATAATCCCCATAATAAGCTAGTACATGAGGAACATCTTTAATATCATAATTATCTGGATGATCTTCTCCGTAGTAGCCTGCCATGTCTAATTTCTCAAACATAGCATAAACATGCCAGTCGCCTACTTCTGTTTCATGACCCGCCGCGCCAGTAGACACTAAAAACTCATGATCCTTAACTCCATTTTCATAAGCTCTTAAAGTCTGCTCGCTTAAGTCAACATCTATGTACTTAAATAAATCATCCCGACCTTCTATCTTTTTAGCTTGAGGAATAGTATAAATCTTTTTCTTTTTTGGATAAACATCAAAATTTACTCCTCCTCTAAAATCTTCTTCATAAGCAAACCACTCATTTTTCTTCTGAGTTCCATCAGCATCAAAAATCTTTAAATACGGCCCACCATTTCTAGTTGGCATTACCACAATCTCATCATACTTATCTTTATCTGTGTCCAGGACTTTTACCTGCACTCCGCCTAAATAATTATCCTCGTAAGCCGTCCACTCGCTAACAATAGTTCCTTCCACATCTGGATTATAAATTTTTACCAGGGGAATATTAAAACTATACACACTCATCACGATCTCCTTCTCTGGATCATCGTCTACTTGCGCCAAGTCTACGTCTACTCCTCCTTTATGATTAGAAGAAAAAGGATAATAATCTAAACCTATATAATTTCCATTATAATTAAACACTCGCACATGGCTTCCTGCTCCTGGTCCAGCCGCAACTACGATTTCTGCCTTTTTAGTAGTATTTACATTTCCACAAGCCAGATTAACTCCCCCTCTAAAACTTTCATCAAAAGCCATAAACCCTGGAGTGAACTTCGGCTCGCCTTGAGGATCAAAAATTCTCACTTGAGGTGCGCCACCATACATTGGCCCAGTTAAAATTTCCATTCCTCCATCTTTGTTTAAATCACACACTTCTAGATTAACTCCAGTCTTCATAGTCTCATCATAGGCTAAAAACTTTCTACGTAAAGTACCGTCATACTTATATACATAAACGTAAGGCTCTTGCCCTGGGCCTGCTCCAACAATAATTTCTGGTTTACCATCTGTTCCCAAATCTTTCACCACTACACTAGCTCCGTCTGGAACTTGAAACTCTCTTTTCATGTCCCCATTCTTTTTAAACACTCGTAAATCAGAATCCCTGGTATCCGTCGCCTCTGTCACTAAAGGCAAAACTAAAAAGCAAAAACAGCAAACTAAAAGTATTTTTTTATACATATTTTTTTGTTTATTTTATATATCTTTATAATAACAAAAATACATTGACAAAACAAGCTATTTTTAGTAAGGTCAAACCATAAAAAGACAGTTCAAGGGGGACCTGTTTTTTTCGTACCTATCATTTTTCGTCCACCCCCATCCTTCCACCACCACTCCTCAAAGGTGACTTCATGAAGCTACCCAAATTCGCTGCCAACTACCTCAGTGGCTACGAGGTGCTACGAGAGTGTCCACGAGAATTCTGGATCATCCAGGCAGTGAACCTCCTCGATGCCGCTGCGTACTTCGCGGTGATCTTCTCACTGACCGTGTACCTCACCGACGTGATCGGGATCGCCGACGACCAAAGCCAAAGCATCGCGGGAATCTACCTCGCGGTGATCGCGGTGATGGTCTTCGCTTCCGGGTCCATCGTGGACGCGATCGGCATCAAGCGCTCCCTGCGCACCGCAGCCATCTTCAACTTCTTCGGACGCGCTGGCCTGGCCCTGCTCTGCTACATCAAGCTGGACCCAAGCTGGATGATGATCGTCCTCATCGGTGTGCTGGCACTACAAGGCTTCGGCTACGGCTTCATGCAGCCTGTGCTCAACGCGAGCATCCGACGCTACACCAGCAAGAAGTCACGCAACGCCGGGTTCAACTTCTGGTACACCACCATGCAGCTCGGCGCAATCGTCGCCCTCTTCGGTCTGGACATCCTGCGTTCGTTCGCGGGCTGGGGTGGCGTATTCATCATGGCCGCTGCGCTCAACCTGGTCTATCTGTTCCTCGTGATGTTCGTGAAGAGCGAAGAACAGGTCGGCGACACGACCGACGAGATGAAGGCTGAAGAAAAGAGCAATCCCCTGGCGATCGTCTGGGAACTGATGCACACCAGCCTGTTCTGGCGCTTCCTGCTCTTCATCTGCATCCTCATCGGGGTGCGCATGACCTTCGCCTTCGCCTACGTGGTCAACCCGAAGTACTTCCTCCGCGTCCTCGGCGAGAACGCGCTGATCGGAACGATCTCCAACATCAACCCGATCCTGATCGCCGTGGGCCTGATTATCTTCACACCGCTGCTCCAGCGCTTCAAGAACTTCCGCCTGATGGTCGTGGGCATGATCATCTCCTGCGGGAGCATCTTCATCCTCGCAATCCCTGCAGGAACGCGCGAGATCTTCGGCTGGGATGTGGGACAGTGGTACCTCACGATCATCATCATCCAGATTATGATCTTCGCCCTGGGAGAGATGATCTGGTCCCCACGCCTACAGGAGTACACCGCAAACATCGCACCACGCGGCCGTGAAGGCGCCTACCTGGGCTGGTCCCTGCTCCCGACCTTCGTGAGCAAGTCACTCGTGGGCCTGATCTCTGGCTACTTCTTCGTGCGCTACTGCCCAGAGGAGGGCCTGCTCGAGAGCATCAAGAACAACGCGCTCGACTACTGGGACTCACCGGAAGCGATGTGGTTCTGGCTCGGACTGATCGTGTTCACCAGCCCGGTACTCGTGGGCCTCTTCTACCCGCTGATCCCCAAGGAAGCGGAGAAGCAGAAGCCAGAAGAAGAAGTCTCCGAGACCGAGGGTGACAGCGAAGACAACGACGCCGCACCTACCGCCTAGCCTGACGAACTAGGCATCGTATGCAACCCCCTGTTCGCGCCCGTGCACTCACCCCCGAGTGTACGCTGCGCGATCAGGGTTCTTTTTTTTGGAATAAAAAAAGGCACCGTCTACGAACTAGTCGCATCGGTGCTCAGGCCCGCGGCTTCCCAGGCAACTCTCATGAATACCCGAATGCCTCGAACCATCTCCTCAGCCTCTTGACGTCCTCTCTCCGTCAGGCTATAAATCTTCCTCGGTCGACCACCTCTTCCATCAGCGATCTCTTCCTCCACCATATCAATGAGACCATCTCTTTCCAGCTTTTTCAACGCTGGATAGATACTGCCCTGATGAAGAACTATTTGATCATCAGTCACGTCACTGATGTACCTGATGATACCAAGTCCATGGTTGTCACCAAGTAACAACGTAGTCAGAACATAAGCTTTTGCGGAAAGCAACTGCATCTCGTCCTCCAACAAAAAAGGGTTTCAACTTATTTAACCGCAAAACTAAAAAATTGTCAATAGTTGACTAATATTTAAAAAACCTTAAAATATAACCAACCACCCCTTCCGGAGCTCTTTATGGATATCAAAAAAACACGCGAACTTGGTACGCGCGCCTACAACCAGATGCCGCGGCCCATCCAGGCCATCCTCGAAGCCTTTTACGCCTTCATTCTCAAGCCCATCCAGAAGCGCTTCCCGCGCCTCGACCCTGATGCTTCCAAGCAGAAGTAAGGGGTTCTTTTTTACTTAAATAAAAAACTCCAAATTAATGGAGTTGAATAAAAAGGTGTGCGGCCAGGCGACGAACAAAAGTGTCCGTGCCCAGCCGCTGAAGAAGAAGGACTAGAAGCCGCGCCGGGCCTTCCTGGCTTCCCGGGTCTCGACGATGGGTTCCCCATTGCCGTCACCGGTGTGCAGGAAGCCCTGGGTGTGATCGATCGCGTTGGCCGCGTAGATCACCAGAGGCTGCTCCTGTCCCTTCTTCTCCTGCCCACGGGACTTGCGCATGCGCACCTCCACTGTGTCAGGCAAACCCCTTATATCATAAAAACACAAAAAAATCAAGACCCATCAGTGTCACCTGCCTGCCGGCAGGCAGGTCAATATAAATCAGTGAAATCTGTGATTCTAGTATCCAATAATCACGGTAGTTCCCACATCTATCCAATCATAGATCCAGGCCGCATCAGAGTACTCAATATTTACACAACCATGGCTCATAGGATGGCCAAAGTTGTTGTGCCAATACGCTCCATGTAAATAATACGCTCGCGTAAATTCCATGTTATATAAAGTATTTGGCAAGTAATAATCAGGGCCGGCATACAAGTGAGAATAAATCTTTCGAATAATATTAAACTCTCCAGTTGGTGTCGGGGTAGCTGGTAGCCCAGTAGACACTAAAAAGCTATTAGCTAAATAGCCATGCTCATAAGCATATAACCTTTGCTCAGTTAAATTAACCTGAACATATTTTTCTAAATCAGTTCTACCAGACGGAGGCAAAGTTGTTGGCGTAGTAATAAGCTCTTGCTTATCATCATTATCTAAATTCCCAACTGCTACGTTAACTCCCCCTTTAAACTCTTCTTCATAGGCAAAAAAAGCTGGCAGCACCTCGGCTCCATAGCTTTCATAAAATCTTACTTGCGGTCCTCCAGATCCATGAACCGTGGCCACGATCTCATCAACTCCATCGTCGTCTACATCACCAGCACCTAAGTTAACTCCTCCTCGATAATCTTGCGGCCAAGCTCTAAACTCGCCTAAAATTGTTTTCTGAGTATTAAATTTATACACCTTAATCCAAGACTCTCCTTGGCTTCGAATTCCCATTACAATCTCATCATCATCTCCACCATCAAAGTTACCGGCCGCCACAGAAACTCCACCACGATCATTTTCTCCAAAAGGCCAAAAGTCTAAACCAAGATACATCCCATCTCGATTAAAGACACGCACTTGTGGTCCGCTGTTAATTCCAGGCGCGGTAATAATTTCGTCTTGCCCATCTCCATTCACATCGCCAACTGCTACCTGAACTCCTCCCGTATAATTATAATCATAAGCAAAAAATCCTAAATTAAATTTAGGCTGCCCATAACCATCAAAAATTCTAATATGAGGGCCCCCTCCTTGGCCTGGCCCTACTACGATCTCATCTTTCCCATCTCCATCTAAATCACCAGCCGCCACACTCACTCCTTTATCAAAACTTTCTGAGTAAGCATAAAAAGAATTTATATAAGATCCATCTGATCTAAATATTCGTACGTTCGGTCCTCCACCTGGCCCAGCTCCTACTACAATTTCTTTAATCCCATCTCCTCCTAAATCCGCCAAAGCCACAGAAGCGCCCCCTTCAAACCCAGCATCAAATGCTAAAAAACTATCATCTTTTAAATATCCTTTAACATCGTCTTCTGAAACATAATCATAAACATTAAGCTCGCTTTGTCTTTTAGCCTCACTAACGTTAACTCCGGCTATATTCCCTACGGCTTGCACACTTAAGGCAACTAAAAAAACCGCGCAAAAAGCGGTAGTTATACTTAAAAATAGTTTAAATTTTCCTATTGTTTTTTTCATTTTTATTTTTGTTTCTTGCCCGCCGCAGCTTTATGCAAAGGCGGGTATATATACATAATAGCATATTTTAAGGATTATGTCAACTTTAATGCCTCACCCCCAGCCCCTCTCCAGTAACTGGAGAGGGGTGCTTTTTGTAATTACTTAAATATACTTCCCCCTTCTCTAATTATTGGAGAGGGGGGTTAGGGGGATGAGGTGTCTTGACAAAAATGGTACAATATAGTAAATTAGGTCGAACCCCAACCGGAGAATGCAGATGCAGAATCAGCAGTCGCAGCCCCTTCCTCCTCCGCCCATCTCCCCCTTCTTCCCTCCGGAGGTCATCATGCCTCGGTCTCGCTTCAACTACAGCAGCGCGACCAAGGTCTCTGGCCTCGGTGCGTTCATATTCCTGTTCGTCGGCGGACTTGGCCTCTGGCTCTGTCCCCACAGCCCCCTGGTCGGCCTCGTCCTGGTCATCGGCCTCGTCCTGGCTGTCCTGTGCATCGTCTTCAGCCACGGCTGGGAAGATCGACAGAACAACAACCCTCGCTCCTGACTTCAGGAGCCCTCGGAGGCACCATGACCGCACCTGGTTTCTGGATATTGTAAAGACGCGTCTCTACAATATCCACTTTTTCTTTGCCCATCACTTAAGCAAAACATGCTAAAAAGTGGTGAACAAAGAATTAGTTCAACCCGCCCTTTCTCACCCCCCACTCGGAGCTTCCATGCCTTTCGTCCTTATGCTCTTCGGCGTCGCCCTCCTGGCCGGCGCTGCGTTCTCCAACTTCAGCGAGACCCACCCGATCCTCTTCTACACCCTCGCTGGTGCTGGCCTCGTCCTCTTCACCGTGGGACTCATCACCAAGCCCTTCTCCAAGCCAGCCAAAATCCTCAAATCGATCGGCAACGGCCTCTACGAGAACACCAACCCACCGCAGAACCAAGACTTCCCGATCTTCACCATGGGCCAACTCGGCGGGAACAGACAAAATGTGATCCTTCACTACTACTCTCGTCTCGCCGCTAAGCACCAGACCTGGCACGGCTTCACCATCAACGCCCTCCAGATCGAAGACCCGGGCTACCGTGCCATGGCTCGATGCGGACTCGAAGACATGATCGCCCAGGGCATCATCGAAAAGATCGAGGCTCCAGACCCCGACCACCTCGACCTCCCGATCTGGGTCTACTTCCCCTGCCCCGGATTCGAAGAACTGCTCCAGTAGTAACTCTCGACTCCGAGAACCCCAGGAGGCGGTCCCCCGCGGACCCCTCCTGACCTTTTCTTTGTTGATCATCTATGTTATGATCGATAGAGAAAAGGCCTCACATGTTCCCCTCTGACCTATGGAGAAACCCATGAAGATCATCAAACGCCTCCTCTGCATCGCCAGCACCTTCTGCCTGGGCTACAGCCTGCTTCACCTCTTCCAGACCGTCAACCTGTCGCGCAACGCCACGGTCTCCCTCATCGTGCTGACCCTCCTCTTCGCCGTCTTCGTCCTGCCCCAGGTCGTGGACACCAGCATCGACTGGCTGGTCGAATCCTGGAACAACCTTCCTCGAGACCGGATGACCAACGGTGAAATCGCCATCATCGCCCTCGGCAGCACCCTCTTCTTCGTCGGCGGACCGAACCAGATCATCTGGCTCGCCGCCATCGGATTCACTATCGCCATCGGCTGGCCCATCATCGCCGCCATCCGCTGCTGGGATCACATCCGTGAGACCCAAAAAAGCGGCAACTCTTCCTGAGTCGCCGCTGATTTTTTTACCAAAAAAAAGAGACCCTTGACTCAAAAGTCGAAGGGCCGGGGTCAAACACTGTCCCAGGAGGTCTCCCCAGGAGCTCTAGGCGACCTGGCGCAGCCGGCTGGTCTCGATCATGGGCGCCTTGCGGAGGAACCACGCCTGCTTCTCGTGGTCGAACCACGGGAGCTGGATCATCTCCGGCTCGTCGTCAGGGTCGATGAGGAGAGCCCCGTCGGTGACGATCACCAGGCCACGAGTCCGCTCCATCTCCGTCAGCAGTCGCTTGCGGAGATCGAGGACGTCCTGATGGGTGGGGATGGAGATACCAAGTTCCCGGACCAGCTCGACGATGCCGAAGCTGAACTTGACATGGGCGGTAGACTGAGACATGGAGTCCTCCTGGACAGTGTCTTTGGGGGTGATTGGGACTTTAACTCCTTATTTAAAGAATCAAAGCTCCAACCACCACTTTATATTAAAGAACAACCTATTATACACGAACTAATATTTTTGTCAAGCATCCACCTCCTTAGACCTCGCCGAATCCCAATCAATCAATCTCACTACTACTTCCCACTCATCTGGATTTTTCATATAATCCACTGGATTAAAACTCAATACCCCTGGATCACAGGGCACTTCATTAACATTAAAATCTTTACCTTGTTGATCTAAATAATCTTTTCTCACAAATTCTACCGTAAAATTACCCCCATGTGGATGCCCATGAGTAATCTCATTAATATGAATTGATTTCATAATCTCAGCGCGCTTCCTAACAATTATCCTCCATAAAGGACTTTTCCCACCTATCACATCTTTTACTTCACGCACGGAAAGACCAACGTACCTAGAATAAACTCTAGTCTTCCCTTCTCCTCTTTGCGTACTTTTTAATATTGGAGCAACAGAAATCTTTAAATCAACTGCTTGTTGCCACATCTCAGCCGCCGAACTTTTAATATCATTAACAAAAGTTATTAATCCTTCTTTGTAAAAAATTCTCAGCTCACTCCCTGATTTATGAACAGATGCTACCCAAGATTTATCTTTTCTAGCCCTAGAAATTATCTCTAATACTTTTGAAGATAAAAGTCCTTCTCCTTCTATAATCAAATTAAAAAACTTCAATCCTTGATATGATAAACCATCAATAAATTCTACTAAATACTTATCCAAATTACCTCCCTTAGCCAAATCAGGAATTTCCCCCTTTGTTTCTTTGGCTAATTCTTCCCAAATACTTTTTATTTTTTCTTCAGCAGCTTCAATTTCCTCTTCTGAATAACCAGCTTCCTCAGAAAAAAGCAACTCCTCAAATCCTGAAAAACCATAAACCTCAAGAGTTATTAATAAATCAAATATTTTTTCATTTTTTACATCTAGCTCAGCCTCTTTTTCTTTTAACTCTTTCCCCACTTCCTCTGCCATTCCATTCTTAGTACAAACTCTTAACAGCTCTAAAAAAAGATTCTTTTTTAAATCCCAAGACATCTTCATTAACTCCTCTGTCACTACTCTAGCTTGACCGCCTTCTACACATTTTATTAATAAGCTCAAAAATTTATTATCACTCAAATCCCAACTCTCATTAATAATCAAATTCATTACCACTTCAGCTTTACCAGCTTCTACACATTTATTTAAAAAATTAATTCTTTCTATTAAATCAATTCCTGTTTTCTGTAACTCATTAAAAATCACCTCGGCTTGACTACTTGCAGCTAACACATTTATTAAACGCTGTTCTTTTATATCATTAATCTCTATTCCCCCATCTGTTAACATAGCCATTACTTCATCTGCTTGGCCCTCAAGAACGCATCTAGATAATAAATCGGTTATTCTTCTATTTTCTATATCCCACTCTAAATCCTTAATTTTATCAACTACTTCTTTATCTTTTCCTTTTTCCACGCAAGCAATAAGTATTGTCAAAAATTTAGGATCATTCAAATCCCAATCCATATCTTTTATTAAATCAAAAACTCTATCTTCTGCTCCAAACACCGCGCATAAATGTAATAAAAAATAAACCTCTTTTAAATCGATCTCCTTTTCTTGCAAACCGTCCATCACTGCCTCCGCTTGTCCACCTCGAATACAATTTTTTAAAGTAAATCTAGTAGCTCGATCAGTTAAATCCCATTCCACATCCTTTAATTTGCCAAAAACTTCCTCTGCCTGACCTTTCTCAGTGCAAAACATGTATAATTGATTACAGTCTCTCCAGCTAACACCTTTATCTTCTAAAAATTTTAATACTACCCCTGATTGACCATTCTCAATACAAGTATTTAATATTTTCTCTAAAACTCCACTAGCTGATTCCCATTCTAATTTTCCAATCAATTCAAACACGGCCTCAGACTGTCCTTGCTGAGCACAAATCAATAACAACTTAAAATAATTTTCTTCTTGAATGCTTGGATCTAGACTAGAAATCCTATCTACTACCTCTGCCGCTTGACCGCTTTTAGCAGCTTTTTCTAATAAATCAAAAAAATTCTCTGGACAAGTATTAAGTACTTCGTCCAATTCTTTTTGCAAATCCAAAACCTCTCCCCTTTCCCAATGCTGATCAACTGCGGTTCTAATTTCTGGCATTATTTTAATTATTTAAAAACCAACTTCTTCGCCTCCAAATAACTTTTTAAAATTTTCTTCTGTAGTTTCGCCAGCTCTCTGAGAGTGACCTGTTACTAAGCTCAATTTTTCTTTATTTAAACCCATTCTTCCTCTTCCATCAGACAACTCAATAATCACATCTCCAATTAAATTACCAAATAATCTTCTTAGATTATCATCTGTTAAATTTGACGGGTAATGCTTGCCACATAATTCCGTATCTATCTTTCCTAAAGCTTTTTTCAACCCATCCAAATCTTGAGCATCTAAGGCTGTCCTCAAATCACTTAATAAAGGAGCGCCTTCTAATTCTACCCCTTGCTCTTCTGGCTTAGGCTCAGATTCTTGACCTGCAGCTAAAAATTCTTCCTCTGAACATTCTTCTCCATTAACTTCAAGTTTACATCTAGGACCATGATCTTCTGATAAAGTTAAAATTATTTTTCTCCCTTTTTCA
>CAZNEH010000016.1:0-26994 GCA_964572175.1 uncultured Gammaproteobacteria bacterium | reverse complement strand
ATGTCACAGAAAAAAGAAAGGCAGAAACAGAGCTCAAGGAAAGCGAGATAAAATTTAGGGATATTTCTTTAAGTACTGCTGATTGGATTTGGGAAGTTGATGCTAAGGGCAGATATACTTATGTTTCTAAGAAAGTAAAAGATATTTTAGGTTATTCTCCAAAAGAAATTATAGGTAAGACTCCTTTTGATTTAATGCTTCCAGAAGAAGCTAAGCGAGTTGGTCAGATATTTGGAAAAATTATTCAGAAAAAAGAAAATATCATTGATTTAGAAAATTGGAATTTAACTAAGAAAGGAGAAAAAATTTGTCTTTTGACTAATGGGGTGCCACTATTAGATGAAAAAGGTAATTTACGGGGGTATCGAGGAGTTGATAAAGATATTACTAAATCAAAAGAGGTAAAAAGACAATTAGTGGAAGAGAAGAAAATTACAGAGGAGTATTTAGATATTGCTGGAGCAATGATTATTGTTCTTGATAATCAGGGGAATATTGTATTAATGAACAAAATGGCCCATAAGGTTTTGGGATATAAAGAAGGGGAGCTTGATGGAAAAAATTGGTTTGATTGCTGTTTACCTAAAGAGATTGTTCCGGAAATTAAGAAAGTGCATAAGAAAATTGTAAAAGGAGAATTAAAGCCAGTAAAAAAATATGAAAATCCAGTTGTAACTAAAAAAGGAGAAGTTAGATTAGTTGAATGGACTAATACATTTTTAAAAGATGATGAAGGGAAAATTATTTCTTCTTTAAGCTCGGGATTAGATATTACTGAACAAAGAAAAGCAGAGAATGAATTAAAAGAGAGTGAAGAAAAAAATCGTACTTGGCTTGAGCATTCACCAGTTTGTACTAAGATAGTGAATCTCGATTTGACTTTGCAGTACATGAGTCATGCTGGAGCTAAAGGGTTAAAAATTGATGATATTTCTAAGTACTATGGAAAGCCATATCCTTTTTCTTTTTATCCTAAGTCATTCAAAGATTTAATGGTTAATAATTTAATAAAAGCAAAAACAACAGGAGAGGTTGTAGAGCAAGAGGCGCCTGTTGTTGATAAAAAAGGAAATGAAGTATGGTATCATTCAACAATTATACCTGTAAAAGACGATAAGGGGAAAATTGAATATTTAATGGTGATATCTGTTGATACAACTAAGCGTAATTATGTAAAAAGAGAATTAGTAGAAAGTGAGGAAAAACTTAAGGATAAATTAGAATTAATTGAAGGAATCACTAAAGATGCAAAAGATGCTATTTTTGCTAAAGACCTAGAGAGTAAATATACTTTTGTTAATCCAGCTGCAGCAAAAATGATAGGTCGTAAAGCAGGGGAGATTATAGGTAAAACTCCAGAACAGGTTTTTTCTAAAGCAGATGCCCAGACTGTTAGAGAAGTAGATAAGCTATGTTTTAAAGGACAGGCAGTAGACCAAGTTCGAAAGCTTAGTATTGGAGGTAAGGATTTTTATTTACGGACAAAGCAAGGTCCTTTATATGGTGAGGGTAAAAAAATACAAGGGGTTGTGGGAATAGTTACTGATGAAACTAAAGAAAGGCAGATTAAAGAGGCTTTAAGTAAGAGTGAAAAAAAGTATAGAACCTTAGTAGAGGCAGCAAATGATGTGATTATATTTATTGATAAGCAAGGAAGAGTTTTAGAGGTAAATAAAAAGTTAATAGATATTTCAGGTTATAAGAAGGAAGAAATTGTTGGTAAGAGAATTAGCGTGTTGCGTAATATTTTACCCAGAGATAGCATGGTAACTATTTTAAAGAATTTTGCTAGACGAATAGGCGGAGCAGAGATAGGAACTTATGTGGTGAAAATAAAAACTAAAAAAGGAGAGTTAAGAGATTTTGAAATTAGTGCCCAGGTAATTCAAGAAAGAGGAGAGGCTGTTGGAAATTTAGCAATTTTGCGTGATGTTACGGATAGAATGAAAGCAGAGGATGAAATTATTAAAAGCCAAGAAGAAATGGAGGCAATTGTAGAAAATATCGGCGATGGGGTGTTTGTTTTAGATAATGAGAGAAAGATTACCATGTTTAACAAAGAGGCTGAGCGGATTTCTGGTTGGAAAAGAGGAGAGGTGATTGGTAAAGAGTTTGATAAATTTTTAAAGTTTGTTATAGAAGGAACAGATAAAGATTGCTGCGGGTTTATTCATGCTTGTTTTGAAAGCGGTAAGCCAAAAAAGTTTACTAATCATGCGGAGTTAATTTTGAAAGATGGAGAAAGAATAGCTACTGGGCAAAGTGTTTCTCCATTAAGAAATCAAGAAAGAAAGATCACTGGTTGTGTAGTTGTGTTTAGAGATATTTCTAAAGAACGAGAAATAGATAAAATGAAAACAGAGTTTGTTTCAGTTGCCTCTCATCAATTAAGAACTCCTCTTTCTGGGGTAAAATGGATTAGTGAATTATTATTGCGTGGTAAGGCAGGTAAGCTCTCTCCTAAACAAGAAGAGTATGTCCGGGATATTTATTCTTCTAATGATCGGTTGATTGGTTTAGTCGGAGATCTATTAGATGTTTCTCATATTGAAACTGGTAGAAAATTTAATATAGTTAAAAGAAAAACTAGTACTTGTAATATAATAGATGAGGTGGTTAAAGAGAAGAAAGAAAGGTTTAAGCAAAAGCAGATTAAATTTGTTCGAAAGTGCGGAGAAGGAGAAAAATGTTTAATGATTTCTGTGGATGGGGCCAAAATAAAACAAGTATTTGCTAACTTATTAGATAATGCCATTAAGTTTGCTCCAGAAAAAGGAAGGATAGAATTGGGATGCAAGGCTAATCAAAAAGAAATTGTTTTCCAGATTAAAGACAATGGGGTGGGCATTCCTAAGCGGCAACAGCAAAGAGTATTTGAAAAGTTTTTTAGGGCTGATAATGTAAGTACTTTAGATGTAGGAGGTACGGGATTAGGTCTTTATATAGCTAAGGCAATTGTCGAGGCGCATGATGGGGATATTTGGTTTGAGTCTAAAGAAAATAAAGGAACAACGTTTTATGTTTCAATACCATTAAATATTAAAATTAAGAAAAAATAGTTCGATTAACTCACTATAAATAATATGAACAACAAAAAAGTATTAGTCATCGAAGATGACAGAATTTTACAAAAAGCAATTCAAGTTGCTTTGAGCGATGGAGGGTTTGAGGTAATTTCAGCCTCAGATGGAGAAGATGGTTTAAGAAAAGCTCAGCAAGAAAAACCAGGTTTTATTGTTTTAGACATTATTTTACCTAAAAAGGATGGGTATGATGTGTTAAAAGAATTAAAAGAAGATGGGGAGACAAAAGATATTCCAGTCTTAATGTTAACTGTAATTGCTAGTAAAGAAAGTATTGATGATTGCCAAAAATTAGGCATTGTTGATTATTTAATTAAGTCTGAATATTCTTTAGAGGATATCGTGGAAAAAGTTCAAGAGAATTTAAAATAGTTCATGAAAAAATTAATTGTTTTAATTTGTTTATTTTTGTTTTTGGCTAGCCCAGCTTTGGCGCAAGATGATTTTTTAGTTACGGCTAATAGCACAGAGGATTTTTATTTGTTAATGGAACAGCGGGATAGAAAAAGACAGTCGTTACCAAGTAAGTGGAAACAGATTTCAAAATCTCATTATTTTAAGACTAAAGTTGTTTTAGGTCCTAAAGAAATTTCTTTAAAGTATAATGAAGAGAAAGCGCGAGATAGTTATGAAAAGAAATTAGCTTATTGGAATAGAGAAAAGGGGAAGTGGGTAAAGCTAGAAACTACAGTTGAAGATGGGTATCTAAAAGCTAGTTTAAAGAAAAAGCGAGCCAAGGTAATTGCTTTAGAAAAAAAGACGCCAAGCATAAAAACTTTTTCTGAAACAGATTTTTCTGTGACTGCCAAAAGTGCGATTGCCATGGATAAAGAAACTGGAACAGTGATTTATGGAAAAGACATGAATACTCAGCGGTCTATGGCGAGTTTAACTAAGATTATGACCGCGACTGTGTTTTTAGAATCTGGAACTAGTTTTGATAAAGAAGTGATAATGAGTAGTCAGGACTTTGTTTATGGAAATTATGTAGGGTTGCGACAAGGAGATGTGGTCACGGCCGGAGATTTATTTTATTCTACATTAATAGCCTCGTCTAATGTTTCGGCTTATGCCTTGGCAAGGTCAACAGGAATGACTATGGCTGAATTTGTGGGTGAAATGAATGCGCGGGCTCAGGAAATGGGTCTAGAAAAAACTCAGTTTGTGGAGCCATCTGGGTTAGACGAGGATAATAAAACTACGGCTTATGAATATGCGATTTTTAGTAGAGAAGTTTTAAATAGTTTGGAGATGTTAAAAGGAACAACTACTCCAGAGTATCACTTTCAAACTAAGTCTGGCAGGTGGTTAAGAGCTAGGAGTACAAATAGTTTAGTCCGTTATGGGTCTAGTTTGTATATTACGGGTGGGAAAACTGGGTTTACCTATGAAGCATTGTATTGTTTAATGTTGCAAACTAAGCAGGGTGATGATGAGCTGATTACTGTGGTTTTGGGAGAGGAATATTCTTGGCAGCGCTTTACAGATACAGAGAATTTGGTAAACTGGGTTTGGCAAGAAGCATATTAACGGGCTGTGGCGCAGTTGGCTAGCGCGTGCGCCTGGGGGGCGTGAGGCCGCCGGTTCAAGTCCGGCCAGCCCGACAATTTATATAAAAAAAACGAGCCCGGAGCGACGAATCGCTGCGGGCTTTTGCTTACCTGTTGGTAGGCGGATGGATGTGGGCTGCGGGTGGCTAGGTCAGGTCCCGGAGGAACTTGAGGTTGATGAGGATGATGCCCTCGCGCTGGTCCTCGATGATCTTTTCCTTCTGCCATCTGGTGAAGATGCGGATGACAGTCTCCACGCGGGCGCTGATCATGTTGGCCAGGTTGCCTCGGGTCAGACGCAGTCTGATGAAGCGTCCGCGTTCATCGGCTAAGCCGAAGTTGCGATCGAGGTAGAGGAAGGTGGTGGCCAAGCGTTGTTCGGAAGAGCCGTCGACCATGCGGTCGGGGAGGCTGGCCAAGGCCTTGAGGCGCTGGGCCTGGTGCCGGAGGACCCAGCACTTTATCTGGGGGTGCTTCTCGGCCAGCTTGAGGAGCTCGTTCCAGGGCAGGCGGAAGTACTTGTAGACATCCAGGGCCTTGTAGGTGGCTCCGGACTCGTCTCCGGTGTAGCCTTCCAGGCCGATGAGGTTGCCTCGCTGGAGGATGTCCAGGATGTGCTCGGTGTTCTTGCCACGGGCCCGGGTCTCGGTGATTTCGCCGATGAGGACGACGAAGAGGTACTTGGGCGGCTGTCCCTGGGCCAGGACCGGGATGGTCTTGTGGTCCGGGCGCCACTCTTCACCGATCTGGCAGAGGAGCTTGATGATGAAGTCGTCGAGGTGGTCGGTGGGGATGACCCGGCGGAGAGTGCGGAAGTTGGCTTCGAGCTGGACGTCACGGGGGGAAGGGGAGGCGGACATGGGGTTCTCCATAGAGATGGGGTAGGTGCGATTTGCTCCTATATCATACTGATTTATTAATTTTTGTCAACCAGTGGCGTTTTTGATTGCTTCAAAACCGCACTGGCAAGGCCCTAAAACAAAAAAAGACCCCGACTTTAGTCGGGGCTATTTCGAGGTTGAGTTACTTAGTTTTACTTTGCGCTTTAATACATTTAGCACAAGCAGTTACTTTTTTACCCTTAACAGTAGTTTTTTGTAAGTTTGGTTGTTGGCGTTTGATGGTGGCTTTTTTAGAGTGAGAACGTTTGTTTCCCTTTAAATATCCCTTGCCACAGATTTCGCATTGCTTCATAGTTGTTATATGTAGGCTTAATTGTTATACTGGTAATATTACTAAATATTAGAAATTTGTCAATGATTTTAAATTTATTGTTTTCCGAACCAATGCTTTTCGTGATCTGGGTGATCTCTGTGGTTTATGCTTTGTCTATTCACGAGTTTTTTCATGCCATGGTTGCTAAGTGGCTAGGGGATACCACTGCTGAGGAAGAGGGAAGACTAACTTTAAATCCATTATCGCATATTGATTGGCTAGGTTTTTTATTGTTGGTTACCGTAGGATTTGGCTGGGGAAAGCCAGTACCGTTTAATCCTTACAATCTTAGAGCTAAGCGCTGGGGACCGGCCATGGTGGCCTTAGGCGGGCCATTGTCTAATTTGTTGTCTTTGGTTGTATTCGGGCTTATTTTAAGAGTATTTATTGGCTATGTGGGATTAGACGTAAATAACTATTTAGCTATATTTTTGATTAATTTAGTGCAGATTAATTTAATATTATTTATATTTAATTTAATTCCAATTCCTCCGTTAGATGGTTCTAAAGTGTTGTTTTCTATATTAGGTTATAAACACCAAAAATTGATTATGACTTTAGAGCAATATGGGGTCTGGTTATTGTTTGTTTTAATTATATTTGGTTCTTCTTTTTTGGGCTGGTTATTCAACTTTTTTTATCAAATAGTGATGAATGTCCTAGTTATTTGACAAAAAATAGGGGATATAGTATATTTTAGGTGGTTCCAATCTGTGGCCATGGCAATGTTACCACGGATCAAGGCTTGTTAATAAGTCTTTTTAATTTATCAAAATTAGATAATGCCAACAATCAATCAATTAGTACGCAAAGGACGAAAAACTTCTAAAAAGAAGTCTGGTACTCCAGCGCTACAATCAACTTTAAACACTTTAAAGAGAAGTAAAAGAGATTTACCAAAAGGTAGTCCTTTTAAACGTGGGGTATGTGTGAAAGTAACCACAACCACACCAGTTAAACCTAACTCAGCTTTACGTAAGATTGCTAGAGTTAGACTTTCTAATGGAGCTGAAGTAACTGCTTATATTCCAGGAGAAGGACACAACTTACAAGAACATTCAATCGTATTATTACGCGGTGGTAGAGTTAAAGATCTACCAGGTGTTCGTTATACAGTAGTTCGCGGTGTTTATGACACTGGCGGAGTAGAGGGTAGAAAGCAAAGTCGTTCCCGCTACGGATCTAAGAAAGAAAAAGCAAAGAAATAAATATATGAGAGGAAAACAAGCACCTAAAAGAAAAATTGATCCAGAGCCAATATATAACAGTACTAGCTTAGCTAAGTTTATTAATTATATCATGTTAGATGGTAAGAAAACTTTAGCTCAAGGAATTGTTTATGATGCTTTTGACATTATTAAGGAAAAAACTAAGAAAGAACCTTTAGAGGTTTTTGAAGCAGCTATTAAAAATGTTTCTCCAACTTTGGAAGTAAAAGGCCGAAGAATTGGTGGGGCGAATTATCAAGTGCCTATTGAAGTACGTGGAGAACGTCGATTTAATCTAGCATCTCGTTGGATTATTGAGATTTCTAGAGGTAAGAAAGGTACTAGCATGGCTCAAAGATTAGCTAATGAATTAATGCAAGCAGCTAATAAAGAGGGCGATTCTATGAAGAAAAGAGAAGATGTACATAGAATGGCTGAAGCTAATAAAGCATTTGCTCACTTTGCATAAATTTACATATCAATATAATAATAGGCCCTGACTTTAGTCGGGGTTTATTATTTTTGACTAAAATGCAAAAATATGCTATAATGTATATATTAAGATTAATAAACTAAAAACAAAACAATGTCTAAATTCATTGCCCGAGCAGTGGGGGCAGCAGCTACTTTTGCACCCTTAACTGCCTTTGCACAGTATTATGACGATTATTATTACGACGATTACTATTATGATGATTATTCCACTGGTAGCGATGCTGTAGCTGCTGGTTTAGGAATTGGAATGATTATCTTCGCTATTATTGCTGGATTAATTGGCTTGGCTTTCCTTATTTTATGGATTGTAATGCTAGTTGATTGTGTGAAACGTGAATTTGAGCAGAGAAATACTTGGTTAATTATTTTGATTGCTAGTTTCTTTCTTAATTTAACTTGGTTATCTGCGATTCTGTATTACTTCATGGTAAAGAGAAAGAATTTAGGTTCTAAGGCAGCTCCAGCTCCAGCGCCTAAAGCTCCAGAACCTCCAAAAACAGAAGCACCAAAACAATAAATACTTCAATAAAATAAAAAATCCCGCAGCCAGCGGGATTTTTTATTTGACTAAACTTAGATAAATTGGTAAAAGATAGATACCTTCAATCTCACATCGGCCGTGGAGGGTCTAATGGATGAAGATAGGTTTTTCTGGGCGGTTAGCATCGCTCCCTGGATCCCGTATGTGCAGTGTCGGGGTGCGCGGTGTCCCCATCATAAGGGCGGCAGGTGTAATCTGAGGGCGAATCAGCCTCAGTTGGTCTCTGAGACTACGTGGCGTGGTCTCCAGACGACGTGCTCGATTCAGGAGCAGAGGGCGAGGGGAGTGCACTTCTGCTGCGGTCGTCCGCTGAACCATCCGCACAGCAAGAACTGCGCGGGTCCGAACTACCACTAGCCGACTCGACAGCGTCATGCATCAAGCCCGGGAACCAGGGGAGTTCTCGGGCCTTTTTTTATTCCCTGCCTAGCGGGCAGGCAAGTTGACAACTTTTAAATAACCTGTTATATTTCTTATATTATTGACCAAATAGAGGTCGAGTTATTTTATTTATTAAACACTAATTATGGCAGACGGAGAATTTATTTTAGACAAAGTGCGGAATATTGGGATTATTGCCCATATTGACGCTGGAAAAACAACCGTAACTGAACGGGTTTTGTTTTACACTGGTAAAAAACATAAAATTGGAGAAGTTCATGAAGGAGCAGCAGAAATGGACTGGATGGAACAAGAACAAGAACGTGGAATTACAATTACTTCTGCGGCCACTACTTGTTTTTGGCAAGATAAAACTATTAATATTATTGATACTCCTGGTCACGTAGACTTTACCGCCGAAGTAGAGCGTTCTTTACGTGTACTAGACGGCGCAGTAGTAGTATTTGATGGAGTAGCTGGAGTAGAGCCACAATCTGAAACTGTGTGGCATCAAGCTGAAAAATACGAAGTACCTCGAATGTGTTTCATTAATAAAATGGATCGAACTGGAGCTGATTTTTATTATGACTTAGGCACTATTCATGAAAGATTAACTAAAAAAGCCTTTCCTATACAGCTTCCTATTGGATCAGGTGAAGATTTTAAAGGGTTAGTTGATTTAGTTAAAAACAAAGCTTATATTTATAATGATGATTTAGGTAAAGACATTAGTGAAGTAGAAATTCCTGAAGACATGAAAGAAAAAGTGGTTCAATATCGAGCAGAAATGATTGAAAAGATTGTAGAAAATGACGAAGAGCTAATGACTAAGTACTTAGAAGGAACAGAGCCCACTGAAGAAGAATTACACAAAGTATTAAGAAAAGGAGTAATTGCTAACGAATCTATTCCTGTGTTAGTAGGATCTGCTTTAAAGAATAAAGGGGTGCAAAAATTATTAGATGCAGTAGTAGAATATCTACCATCTCCTTTAGACGTGCCTTCAGTTCAAGCCTCTGATCCTGATGATGAGACTAAGAAGATTGAGAAAAAAGCTACTAATGATGAACCTTTAGCTGCCTTGGCTTTTAAAATTGCTACTGATCCTTATGTTGGTAAATTATGTTTTATTCGCGTATACTCAGGTGTTTTAAAGTCTGGTTCTTATGTTTATAACATGACTACTGGTAAAAAAGAACGTATTTCTCGATTATTACATATGCATGCTAACTCTAGAGAAGAGATTCAGGAAATTCCAGCTGGTGATATTGGAGCAGCCGTAGGATTAAAAGAGACAATAACTGGAGATACTTTATGTGATGAAGACGGAAAGGTGATTTTAGAAAAAATTACTTTCCCAGAACCAGTGATCTCTATTGCAGTTGAGCCTAAAACTAAAGCTGACCAAGAAAAAATGAGCTTAGCTTTAAGTAAGTTATCTGAAGAAGATCCAACATTTAGAGTAAAAACTGATGAAGAAACTCTACAAACCATTATTTCTGGTATGGGTGAGCTTCATTTAGACATTATTATTGATCGTTTAAAAAGAGAGTTTGATGTAGAAGCAAATATTGGTACTCCTCAAGTGGCTTATAAAGAAACTATTAAGAAAGCTGCGGAAGGAGAAGGGAAGTATGTTAAGCAATCTGGTGGACGTGGTCAATATGGACATTCTTGGATTAAGATTGAGCCTTTAACTGAAGAAGAAAAAGGCGAAGATGGAGAGACACACTTTATTTTTGAAGACAAGATTAAGGGTGGAGCTATTCCAAAAGAATATATTCCAGCCATTCAAAAAGGTGTTAAAGAGGCTATGGACAATGGTTTTGTAGCGGGATATCCAATTCTAGATGTAAAAGCAACTGTTTATGATGGAAGTTACCATGATGTAGACTCTAACGAATCTGCTTTTAAAATGTCTGGTAGCATGGCTTTTAAAGCTGCGGCTGCAAAAGCTGGAGCCATTATTTTAGAGCCAATTATGAAAGTAAATGTAGTTACTCCAGAACAATTTATGGGAGATATTATTGGAGACCTAAATGCTAAGCGGGGACAAATTCAGGAAATGACTGATCAAGGTAATAACAAATTAGTGGCTGCAGAAGTGCCTTTAGCAGCTATGTTTGGTTATGTAACTCAGTTACGGTCTATTTCTCAAGGACGAGCTAGCTCTGCTATGGAGTTTTCTCATTATGCTGAGGTTCCTAGTAATGTAGCCCAGGAAATTAAAGAAGGAAAGCAGAAATAATTGCTAAGATTAGGTAATTAATAGTTATCCACAGAGTCAGGGGTTGGCTAAAACTTGCAAAATATAAGTTTAGTGTTATAATTCCCATTGACAAATTTAAAGTTTTGTATTAGTTTTACTATATAAATTAATAATAAATATTAAGAAAATTTAAAAACATTATGGCAGACGTATTTGACAGATCCAAACCACATCTTAATGTGGGTACTATTGGTCACGTTGACCACGGTAAAACAACTCTTACCGCAGCTATTTTAAAGTATTTAGTTGCTACAGGTAAGACATCTCAAGACAAGGGCGTAGACGAAATTGATAAAGCTCCAGAAGAAAAAGAACGTGGTATTACCATTAATACTGCTCATGTTGAGTATGAAACAGACAAGCGTCATTATGCTCATATTGATTGTCCTGGTCATGCCGACTATATTAAAAACATGATTACTGGTGCCGCCCAAATGGACGGTGGTATTTTAGTTGTGTCTGCAGCTGATGGTCCTATGCCTCAGACTCGTGAACACATCTTACTTGCTCGTCAAGTTGGTGTACCAGCTTTAGTTGTTTTCATGAACAAAGTTGACCAAGTTGATGATGCTGAGTTATTAGACTTAGTAGAAGTTGAAATTAGAGACCTATTAAAGAAATATGAATTCCCTGGAGACGAAGTACCTGTAATTAAAGGTTCTGCTTTAAAGGCTTTAGAAAACCCAACAGACGCTGAAGCTACTAAATGTATGGCTGAATTAATGGAAGCTTTAGACACTTACATTCCTGAACCAGTAAGACCAGTTGACCAACCTTTCTTAATGCCTATCGAAGATATTTTTTCAATTGAAGGACGTGGAACAGTAGTTACTGGTAAAATTGAAAGAGGTGAACTTAAGATTAATGATGAAATTGAAATCGTTGGTATTAAAGACACTGTTAAAACTGTAATTACTGGTATTGAAATGTTTAACAAGCAATTAGAAGAGGGTAGAGCTGGTGATAACGCTGGTATCTTACTTCGGGGTACTAAAAAAGAAGATGTTGAACGTGGACAAGTACTAGCTAAACCTGGAACTATTACTCCTCATACTGAGTTTGACGCTGAAGTATATGTATTAAGTAAAGAAGAAGGTGGACGACACACTCCTTTCATGAAAGGTTATAAGCCACAATTCTACATGCGTACAACAGACGTAACCGGAGAAGTTGAATTACCAGAAGGAACAGAAATGGTTATGCCTGGTGATACAGTTAATGTGAAGATTAAGTTAATTGCTCCAATTGCCACTGAAGAAAAGCAAAAATTTGCGATTCGTGAAGGTGGAAGAACAGTAGGAGCTGGAGTAATTACCAAAATTATTAAATAAGATGGCAAAAGCAGCACCTTTAGAAAATACCAACGAAGAAGTTCAAAGAATCAGAGTAAAGATTCGTGCGTTTGATAATAAGATTATTGATCAAGCGACTAAAACTATTATTGATACCGCTAAAAGAAGCGGGGCAGAAGTTAGAGGTCCGATTCCTCTGCCTACTGAAAAGAGTAAATATACTGTTAACAGATCAACCTTTGTTAACAAAACTGCTCGAGATCAATATGAAGTTCGCACTCATAAGAGATTGATCGATATCTTAAGTCCAACCCCAAAAACAGTGGATGAGCTATCGCACTTGAATTTACCTGCCGGAGTCGACGTTGAGATTAAAATGTAATTTTACAACTAGCTATATCTTTTGAGGAAAGTGACTCTCCTGGCCTTCGGGCCGGGGGAGTATCGTTCCCAGATGGATGGACGCTAATAAGGAGACAACAACACTAAATTAAAACCTAACAATTTACTTAGAACCGTGATTTATTAATATCTGCGGAAAGTAAGAGATAAGGTATTAGTAAATGACGGTTTTAAATTAGTAAAAAAACAATGATGATATTAGGAAAAAAAATTGAAATGACTCAGAAGTTTGCTGAGAGCGGAGAAGTTACCCCAGTAACTGTAGTTAAGTTAGAAGAAAAAGCCGAATTAAAAGTAGGCGATAAAGTAAAAGTAACTGGAACTTCAAAAGGTAAGGGTTTTCAAGGTGTAGTTAAGAGATGGGGATTTAAAGGAAGTCCAGCAACTCATGGTCATAAAGACCAACTTCGAATGCCTGGTTCAATTGGAGCAACTGGTCCACAAAGAGTTTTTAAAGGAACTAAAATGGGCGGCCGCATGGGCGGAGACAAAGTAACTGTATTAAATTTAGAAGTTATTGAAATTGACGAAAAGAATAACAAAGTTTATTTAAAAGGCGCAGTACCTGGAGCAAAAAATAGTTTATTAACCATCAAAAAGTAATGGCCAAAGTTAAAGTTTACAATTTAGAAGGCAAAGAAGCTGGAGAACTAGAATTAGCCAAAGAAATTTTTGAAGTAGAAGGAAAAGAAGAGTTAGTTCACCAAGTTGTGGTGGCTCAAAATAATAATAGCCGACAAAATTTAGCTCATACTAAAATTCGTAGCGAAGTTCGCGGTGGTGGAGCTAAGCCTTGGAAACAAAAAGGAACTGGACGAGCTCGTCATGGTTCTCGACGCTCACCAATTTGGATTGGTGGGGGAATAACCTTTGGGCCAAGAAAAGATCGAAATTTTTCTCAAAAAGTTAACAAGAAAATGAAGAACAAGGCTTTATGCATGGTTTTGACTGATAAAGTTAAGTCAGGAAAAATTATTGTTCTAGATAAATTAGAATTAGCTGAAGCAAAGACTAAGAAATTAGCTGAATTATTAAATAAGTTACCATCAAAAAATAACTCTACTTTAATAAGTTTAGCCAAGAAAGATGAAAAAATAGTAAAAGCAGCTAATAAGTTAAATAAAGTTGGAGTTTTATCTGCAGATAGTTTAAATGTTGTTGATTTACTAGGAAAGAATTATTTGGTAGTAGATAAAGCAGCAATTGAAAAAATAGTAGAAGTTTACAAAAAATAATATGGGATTTTTAGATTTAATTAAGAACAAAAAGAAGAAGGATTCAGCCGTAGAAAAGGCACCTCAACAGAAGAAAGAAGAAAAACCAGCAAAGAAAGAGAAGAAAGCAGCTAGTCCAAAAACTTCTAAAGCTGATACTAAGCAAGCTTATAAAGTTTTAATAAAACCTCTAGTAACTGAAAAAGCAACTATGACTGGAACTTATTATTTTGCGGTAAATCCAAAAACTAATAAGCAAGAAATCAAAAAAGCAATTGAAGCTTTATATGGAGTTGTGCCAGTAAAAGTAAATGTTATTAATTACGGCGGAAAAAATGTTCGCTGGGGAAGACAGTCTGGAACTACTAAAGCTTGGAAAAAGGCTATCGTTACTTTGAAGTCAGGAGATAGCATCGAGATGTTTGAAGGCGTATAAAGAAATATATAAGAAATAAGATATAAGATTTAAAATATGGGTGTAAAAATATACAAACCGACAACTCCAGGAAGAAGAAACGCTAGTGGCGACGATTTTTCTGATATCACAAAGACTAAGCCAGAGAAGTCTTTAACTAAGGCTCTTAAAAAAAGCGGTGGCCGTAACAACCAAGGTAAAATTACTGTTGGACAACGTGGTGGTGGTCATAAACGAAGATATAGAATGATTGACTTTAAGCGTCAAACTTGGGATATGGAAGCTGAGGTTATGGCTATTGAATATGATCCAAATAGAACTTGTCGGATTGCTTTGATCCAATATAAAGACGGAAAAAAGAGCTATATTTTAGCTGCTGATAAAATGACAGTAGGGGAGAAAATAGTTTCTTCTCAAAAGAAAGTTGAAGTTAAACCAGGTAATAGAATGCCTTTAAAATATATTCCAGCTGGTTTAATGGTTTATAATATTGATGGAAAAACAATTCGTTCTGCCGGAACAGGCGCAACAATTATGTCTGAAGAAAGTGGTTTAACTCAAATTAAATTACCTTCAACTGAAATTAGAAATTTTTCTTCAGATTCTATAGCCACTGTTGGTCAATTATCAAATCCAGAAAAAAGACATGTTCGCCTAGGTAAGGCTGGTCGAACTAGATGGCTTGGTAAAAGACCGAAGGTTCGTGGTAAGGCTAAGAATCCAGTGGATCATCCACATGGTGGTGGTGAAGGAAACCAATCAATTGGTATGAAACATCCTAAAACTCCAACTGGTAAACCAGCCTTGGGTGTAAAAACTAGAAAAGCAAATAAGTTTTCAGATAAGTTGATTGTGAAGAGAAGAAAGAAGAAGAAAAGAAAGTAAAAAATAATTTATAAATATGAGTAGAAGTTTAAAAAAAGGACCTTTCGTAGATGAGAAGTTAATGAAAAAGGTATTAAAAGCTAAAGAGAATAATGATTTTTCACCAATTAAGACTTGGTCTAGATCTTCAACTATTATTCCAGAAATGGTTGGTTTAAAATTTGATGTTCATAATGGTAAAGATTTTATCACAGTTGATGTTGATGAAAATAAAGTAGGCCACAAACTAGGCGAATTTTCTCCTACTCGTAAGTTCTATAGACATGGTGGTAGAATGCAAAAAGATCAAGAAGCTGCCGCAGCTAAATAAAAAATAATAATATATGGAAGTTAAGGCAAAATTAAGACATTTAAGAATCGCACCTAGAAAGGTTCGTTTAGTAGTGGGTTTAATTCGAGGTTTAAATGTAACTGAAGCTGAACAGCAATTAATGTTTTTAAATAAAAAATCAGCTAAAGATATTCTAAAGTTATTAAACAGTGCAGTGGCTAATGCAGAAAATAATTTTAAATTAGCTAAGAAAGATTTGAAAATAAAGGAAATCAAAGTTGATGAAGGTTTTACTTTAAAGAGATGGATGCCTAGGGCTCATGGTCGAGCCACTATGTTAAGAAAAAGATCTAGCCATGTAACTTTAGTACTTGAAGGTGAGAAGAAAGAAGTAAAGAAAGCACCCAAGAAAACAGTTAAGAAAGCAAAAAAATAATATATGGGAAAAAAGATTAATCCAAAAGTATTTAGATTAGTAACTACTACCAGCCATTCTTCAAAATGGTTTGCTAACAAGCAAGATTTTAAGAAGATGCTGCACGAAGATATTAAGGTTCGTAAATATATTAAGAATAAGATTGAAGATGGCGGAATTTCTAAGATCACTATCGATCGCTTTACAGGACAAATTAAGATTAACATTCATACTTCTAAACCTGGTGTAATTATCGGTAGGGGAGGAGTAGGAATTGAGGACCTTAAAAAAGAAGTTAAGCGTAAATTTTTTGGAAATCAAAAGATCCAAGTTCAGATCAATGTACAAGAAGTAGAAAAACCTGATTTAGATGCTGAAATTGTAATGCAACAAATGATCGCTCAAATTGAAAAACGTGTTCCTTTTAGAAGGGTAATGAAAAGAGCTGTGGAACAAGTAAATAGAGCGGGAGGAAAAGGAGTTAAAATAATGCTAGCTGGCCGGTTAAACGGAGCAGAAATTGCTAGAACTGAAACTTTAGTTGATGGTAAAATGCCTTTAAGTACTTTAAGAGCAGATATTGATTATACTCGCGGAGCAGCTAGAACTATTTATGGTGCAATTGGCCTAAAGGTTTGGATTTACAAAGGAACTGTTTTTAAAAAAGATCAAGAAAAACAAGCAAAGAAAAGTAATCACAGAAATAATCGAAGAAGACCAGCTCCTAAAAAAGCAGGAAAACCAGTTAATAAAAAAGTTAAAAAATAATATATGTTAACCCCCCGAAAAGTAAAACATAGAAAAAGATTTAAGATTAGAACTAAGGGAATTGCTTCTCAAAAGCTTGACTTAGCTTTTGGAGAATATGGTTTAAAAGCAGTGACTGGTTCTTGGATTACAGCTCGACAAATTGAAGCAGCTCGTAGAGCAATGACTAGATTTGTACAACGGGGTGGTAAGATTTGGATTAGAATTTTCCCAGACAATCCAGTAACTGTAAAAGGTGGGGAAATTAGAATGGGTGGAGGAAAAGGATCCGTAGATCATTATATTGCTGATGTAAAAGCCGGAACAATGTTATTTGAAATGGACGGTGTAACAGAAGAGCAAGCCAAAGAAGCAATGAGATTAGCCGCTCATAAATTACCAGTTAAAACTAAATTCGTAACTAAACAGTAGAGTATATGCAAATTAGAGATTTAAAAGCTAAAAGTGCCAAAGAATTAAAAGATTTAGTTGTGTTTCAACGAGAGTTGGTGCGTGATTTACGTTTTAAAGCTTCTCAACGACAATTAAAAAATGTTCGCGAACTTAGAGAGGCTAAGAAGTTATTAGCTCAAGTTTTAACAGTATTAAAGAAAAAATAATTATATGGAAAAAAAGCAAGTAGTATTAAAAGGAAAAGTTGTTGGAGATAAAATGGATAAAACCATTACTGTTGAAGTAGCTAGAGTTAAAACAAATACTAAGTATCAAAAGAAATATTCTGTTTCTAGAAAATTTAAAGTACATGATGAAAAGAATCAGTATAAAGTAGGGGATAAAGTAGAGTTTGTAACTTGCCGTCCTATTTCTAAAGATAAAAAATGGAGAGTAATTTATTCTAAATAAATATGATTCAAGAAGGAACAAGATTAAAAGTAGCTGATAATAGCGGAGCTAAAACCGTAGAGTGTATTAGAATTCTTGGTGGTTTTAGACCTAGATATGCTAGAGTTGGTGATATTATCACAGTTACCGTAAAAGAAGCAATGCCTCATTCTGCAGTGAAAAAGGGAACTGTTGTAAAGGCTTTAATTATTCGACAAAGAAAAGAAATCCGTCGAAAAGATGGAAGTTATATTAGATTTTCTGATAATGCGGCAGTTTTAGTTGATCCAGCAAATAAAGAGCCTAAAGGAACCCGTATTTTTGGCCCTATCCCAAGAGAAATTAAACAAGCTGGCTATAATAAAATAGCATCATTAGCTGTAGAAGTATTATAAAACTATGAAGATAAAAAAAGGCGACAACGTAAAAATGATGATTGGGAAAGACCGTGGTAAAACCGGTAAGGTGACCCAAGTTTTTCCTAAATGGGAAAAAGTTGTAGTAGATGGACTAAATAAAAGAATTAAACATTTAAAAGCTCGAAGTGAAAGAGAAAAAGGGCAAAGAGTAGAATTTTTTGCGCCAGTTCAAGCTTCTAATGTGCAATTAGTTTGTCCAAAATGTAGTAAGCCTTCTAAAATTGGATATAAAATTTTAGAGAATAAAAAGAAAGAAAGAGTTTGTAAAAAATGTAAAGAAATTATTTAATATGAACAGACTAAAGGAAAAATATTTAAAAGAAATTAGACCTCAATTAAAAAAAGAGCTTGGTTTTAGTAGTGATTTAGCAGTTCCTAAATTGGAAAAAATTGTGATTAATATTGGCTTAGGAAAGGCCAAGGATGACTCTAGAATTAAAGATGTGGCTTTACAAACTTTAGAAAGAATTACCGGACAAAAACCAGTGGAGACTTTGGCTAAAAAAGCTATTTCTAATTTTAAGACTAGACAAGGAATGACTGTTGGAGCTAAGGTGACTTTACGTGGAGAAAGAATGTATGAATTTTTAGATAAAATGATCAACATTGCTTTTCCTCGAGTTAGAGATTTTAGAGGCTTATCTAAAAAAGGAATTGATCCAAGAGGTAATTTAAACATTGGTTTCACAGAACATATTGTTTTTCCAGAAATTGAATCTGACGAAGTAGAAAATATTCATGGGATGGAAGTAGCATTAGTTACTAATACTAAGACCAGAGAGGATGGAGAAAAATTATTTGATGCTTTAGGATTACCATTTAAAAAAGACGAAAAATAATATATATGGCTATAAAATCACAGATCGCAAAATCTAAAAGAAAACCAAAGTTTTCTACTCGCAAAGTTAATCGTTGTAAAAGATGTGGGCGGAATCATGGATTTATTAGAGACTTTGACTTATGTAGAATTTGTTTTAGAGAACTAGCTGAAAAAGGAGATATTCCTGGAGTAAAAAGATCAAGCTGGTAAATTATTAATATAAAATATTAAGTATAAAGTAAAATATGACAGATCCAATTGCGGACATGCTAACTAGAATAAGAAATGCCCAGGGAGTTAAGAAAACTGAGGTAATTTTGCCATATTCAAAATTGAAATATAATTTGGCTCAAATTTTAGTTAAAGAAAACTATTTAAAAGGCGCAGAAAAAGTAGATGCACAAGGAAAGCAGAATTTGCGTTTAGAACTAATCTATGATTCTCAGGGGCCAGTAATTAGGGCTTTAACTAGAGTAAGTAAGCCAGGTCGAAGAGTTTACGCTAACCACAAAGGACTTCCTTATGTTTTAAATAATTTAGGAATTGCCGTAATTTCTACTTCTAAGGGATTGATGACTAATAAAGAAGCTCGCCAAAAGAAAATGGGTGGAGAAGTAATTTGTGAAATTTACTAAAATATATGTCTAGAATAGGATTACAAACAATTAATATCCCTGAAAAAGTAGAAGTTAAGATTGAAGAAGGAGTAGTAAAAACTAAGGGCCCAAAAGGGGAGTTAGAACAACAAATTCCATCTCATTTTAAAGTTGAGCAAACAGAAGAGGGCTTGAAAGTATCTGTAGATAAGCCAGATAATAAACAACAAAAATCAGATTGGGGAACTTATGCCTCTTTAATCAAAAATATTTTACAAGGAGTTAGCGAAGGATTTGAAAAGCAATTAGAAATTCAAGGAGTTGGCTATGGCTTTGAAGTTCAAGGTAAAAAATTAGTTTTAAAAGTTGGTTTTTCTCATCCAGCAGAAATGGAATTGCCAGAAGGAATAGAAGCTAAATTAGATAAGAACATTTTAACTTTAACTGGAATTGATAAGCAAGTTTTAGGTAATTTTGCAGCTAATATTCGAAAAGTTAGACCACCAGAGCCTTACAAAGGAAAAGGAATTCGTTATGTTGGTGAGTATGTACGTAAGAAAGCTGGTAAACAAGCTGCTGGCGGAGAAGAATAGTTCGATAAACTCACTATAAATAAAATATTATGAATAAGAATAAAGTTAAACAAGAAAAAAGAATAAGAAGAAGGGGTCGAGTTCGAGCTAAGGTTTCAGGGACTGCAAAATGTCCTAGACTTTCAGTTTATCGAAGCTTAACTTCTATTTATGTTCAATTAATTGACGATGAAAAAGAAGCTACTTTAGTTAGTGCCACTGATAAGGATTTAAAAGGAACTAAAAGCGAAAAAGCTAAAGAAGTAGGAAAGTTAATTGCCACCAAAGCTAAAGAGAAGGGGATTGAATGTGTTGTTTTTGATCGCGGTGGATTTAAATACCAAGGTCGAGTTCAAGCTTTAGCCGAAGGAGCTCGCGAAGCAGGATTAAAATTTTAATTTGATATATGAAAAAAGATTTTAGCAAAAAACGCAGATCTAAAAGATTTAAAGACAAAAAACAAGACGAATTCGAACAGAAGATTGTTGATTTAGCTCGAGTTACTCGGGTTATGGCTGGCGGTAAAAGAATGCGTTTTAGAGCCGCCGTTGTTATTGGTGATAAAAAAGGACGCGTTGGTTTTGCGGTAGCTAAAGGAGCTGATGTGAGCTTAGCTGTGAATAAGGCTGTTAAAAAAGCGAAAAAAGATTTATTACATTTAAAATTAGTTGATGGAACTATTCCTCATGAAGTTGTAGCTAGATTTTGTGGAGCTAAAGTTTTAATGAAGCCGGCTAAAAAGGGTAGAGGGTTGATTGCTGGTGGAGCAGTTCGTTTATTTTTAGATTTAGCTGGAGTAGAGAATATTGTTTGTAAAATGCAAGGATCTAGAAATAAGATTAATAATGTGAAAGCAGTGATGAATGCTTTAAGAGATTTGAAATATAAGAAATAATATTATGGATTTAAGTAGTTTAAAAGCCCCAAAAAGAAAAACTAAGCGTAGAGTTGGTCGAGGAGATGCTTCTGGAGCCGGTACTTATAGTGGCCGAGGAAACAAAGGTCAACGATCTCGTTCTGGTGGAAAAGGTGGCTTAAAATATAAAGGTTTAAAAATGTCTTTAACTAAGCTTCCAAAGTTGAAAGGCTTTAAGAGTTATAGAAAAGAATTAGACGTGATTAATTTAAAAGATTTAGAGTCTAACTATAAAGAAGGTGCAACTGTAGAATTACCTGGAGTTAAAGTATTAGGACAAGGAGAATTAAAGAAAAAACTAGAAATTAAAGCTTCAGGCTGGTCAAAATCAGCAGAAGATGCGATAATAAAAGCAGGAGGAACAATAACAAAATTTGTTTTTCCAAAGAAAAAAAAGAAGGAGAAAAAATAACTAAATGTGGGAAAAACTAACTAAAGTTTGGAAATCTAGAGATTTAAGGAATAAAATCCTTTACGTTTTAGGTCTGTTAGCTATTTTTAGATTTGCAGCTCATATTCCAATTCCGGGAGTAGATGTACAAAATTTAAGAAACTTTTTTGATAGTAATGAAGTCTTAGGAATGTTAAACGTGTTTTCTGGTGGAGCCATGGAAAACTTTTCTTTGGTTATGCTTGGAGTAGCGCCATACATTACGGCGTCTATTATTTTTCAATTATTACAGATGATTATTCCTCAGCTAGAAACTTTAGCTAAGGAGCCAGGGGGACAACAAAAAATAAATCAATATACTCGTTATGCGACAGTGCCTTTAGCTATGGCTCAGTCTTATGCGACTATTACTTTATTACAAAAATCTGGACAAGGAATTATTGGGGAATTAGGTATTTTACAATGGATCTTGGCTATTTCCCTGATTACTGGTGGCTGTGTATTTGTGATGTGGCTAGGAGAACTGATTACAGAAAAACAAATTGGAAATGGTATTTCCTTATTGATCATGGCTGGTATTGTGGCCAGAGTACCGATTTCAATTCAAAATATTTTAGCAACATTTGATACTTCTAAATTACCAATGCTATTAGCGTTTATCGCTATTGGTTTAATTACTATTTTAGGAGTTGTTTATATTACGGAAGCGCAGCGCAATATTCCGGTGCAGTATGCTCGGCAAATTAGAGGAAATAAAGTTTATGGAGGAATGGCCACTCATTTGCCAATGAGAGTTAACCAAGCTGGGGTTATTCCAATTATCTTTGCAATTACTTTAGTAGTGTTTCCGCCTTTAGTGGGGCAAATGTTGGCTCAGGTTAATAACGCAATAGTTCAGACTGTGGCTAATGGAATTGTGGATTTATTTGCTAACCAAGTGTTTTATGCTGGGTTCTATTTTGTCTTAGTTGTAGCATTTACTTATTTTTATACAGCAGTTATTTTTCATCCAGATCAAATTGCTGAGAATTTACAAAAAAGAGGTGGGTTTGTTCCAGGGATTAGACCAGGGAAACCAACTGCTTCTTATTTACAAAGAGTATCTACTAGAATCTTATTAGCTGGATCAATGTTCTTAGGTTTTATTGCGATTTTACCGTTAATATTACAAGGTGTGGCTGGAGGAGGATTTGCTTCTATGGCTATTGGTGGAACTAGCTTATTGATCGTAGTTTCTGTAGCTATTGAAACTGTTAAGCAAATTGAGTCTCAACTAACCGTTCGAGATTATGAAAGCTTTTAAAATATCAATTTTTGGTCCTCAAGGATCGGGGAAGGGAACTCAGGCTGAAAGACTTGAGGAAGAATTAAAATTGCCAATTATTACTCCGGGTAATATTTTTCGTCAACATATTAAAGAGGAAACAGAAATTGGTTTAAAGGTGAAGTCTATTTTAGATTCTGGGCAGTTAGTGCCTAATGAGATTACTAATCAAATTATTATTGGCCGTTTACAAGAACATGATTGTGAAAACGGTTTTATTTTAGATGGATATCCTCGAAATATGAATCAAGCTGAGGCCTTGAATCAAGCCAGAAAATTAACAGATGTAATTTTAATTGATGTCTCTGATGAAGAGGCTAAAAAAAGAATTGTTAATCGCAGAATGTGTACTTGTGGAGCAACTTACCATTTAGAATATAAAAAACCAAAGGTAGAAGGAACTTGTGATAAATGCGGAGGTGTATTATTTCAAAGAGATGATGACACAGAAGAAGCCTTAGCTAAAAGACTAAAGATTTATCACGAAGAAACCGAGCCAGTTTTAGAATTATATAAGCAACAAGGAATTTTTCATAAAGTGAATGGCCAACAGTCTATTGATGAAGTGTGGGAAGAAGTAAAAAAGATAATTTCAACATGATAACTATAAAAAAACCGGAGGAAATTAAGAAGCTTGCACAAGGAGGCAAGATTTTAGCGTCTATTTTAAAAAAAGCTGCTAAAGCTTGTAAGCCAGGAGTGAGTTTATTAGATTTAGAAAAGTTGATAGATGGTCTAATAGAAGGGGCTGGGGCAAAACCATCTTTTAAAGATTATCAAGGGTTTCCTTCTAGTACTTGTATTTCAGTAAATGAAGAAGTGGTTCATTGTGCTCCTAGAAATTATAAGATTAAAGAAGGAGATTTAGTAAGCATTGATTGTGGGTTGGTTTATAAAGGATTATATACAGACATGGCTATAACAGTGCCAGTAGGAATGATTAGCTTAGAGGCAGATAAATTAGTAAAAGTTACAAAAAAAGCCTTAGCTATAGGAATTGACCAAGCTAATCCTGGGAATAAAGTAGGGGACATTGGGGCAGCAATTCAAGAATATGTAGAAGGCCAGGGATTAGAAGTGGTTAGACAATTAGTTGGTCATGGTGTAGGATATAAGGTACACGAAGAACCAAGAATTCCAAATTTTGGTAAGACTGGAACTGGTCCTGAATTAAAAGAAGGCATGGTTTTAGCTTTAGAGCCAATGGTAAACTTGGGTACTCCAGACGTTGTTTTTGAAGAAGATGGTTGGAGGGTAACAACGGCTGATAAAAAATTATCAGCTCACTTTGAAAAAACAATAGCGGTAACTAAAAAAGGACCAAAAATTTTAACGAAATAAACATGAAAATTTTAGGATTAGATTACGGCCAGGCTAGAGTAGGATTAGCTGTAGGAGACGAAGAAATTCGCGTAGCTGTGGGAAAGGGTATTTTAGAGGGTCTTAGTCAAAATAATTTAATTGAAAAAATTAGAGCGATTGTAAAATTAGAAGAGATCGATAAAGTTTTAGTTGGTCTTCCTTTAAATATGAGCGGGGAAGAAACAGAAATGACCGAAGAGGTGAAGTTATTTGTAGAAAAACTTCGTCATAATTTAGAAGCGCCAGTCCAAACTATAGACGAAAGACTAAGTTCTAAAATGGCAGATAATTTATTACGAGAAAAAAAGGGAGAGAAAAAACAAGACCAGGTAGCAGCTCAGATTTTTCTTCAGAATTATCTTGACCAACAAGGTTAATGTTAACTTACTTAAATATATTTTTAATTGCTTTTAGCTTGGCAGTGTTTTTTACTTGGTTAATGCGCAAGGCAGCTTTTAAATTTGATATTTTAGATCGACCAGAAAAAGCACCAGATCGAAAGATTCATATAAAGCCAATGCCTCTACTTGGAGGAGTGGCTATTTTTTTAGCTTTTAATTTAACAGTGTTGTTTAATCTAAGCGAGTTGCTGGGCGGATATATGTTGGAAAAATATTTATGGGGAATATTTTTAGGGGGGTTAATCTTGATTGTTGGGGGAGTACTTGATGATAAATTTGATTTACCTCCAGGAACTCAATTTTTATTTCCAGTTTTAGCTAGTTTAGTTGTTATTGCCTCGGGAATTGGAATTGATTATATTACTAACCCTTTTGGAGGAATAGTTTATTTAGATCAATTTAATCTTACTTTATTTGAATATCAGGGATTACCTTATGGTGTAGTTTTGTGGGCAGATTTGTTTACTTTGGCTTGGTTATTAGGAATGATGTATACAACTAAGTTTTTAGATGGATTAGATGGGCTGGTTTCAGGAATTACAGTAATTGGTGGAATTATTATTTTTTTCTTAAGTTTAAGCCAAGATGTGTATCAGCCAGAAACAGCTATTTTGGCCTTGATTTTATCTGGATCAGCTTTAGGATGTTTGTTGTTTAATTTTAATCCAGCTCGGATTTATTTAGGAGAAGGTGGGTCGCTATTTACGGGGTTTATGCTAGGAGTTTTAGCGATTATTTCTGGAGGAAAAATTGCTACGGCCTTGTTGATTATGGGTCTTCCTATTCTAGACACAGCCTGGGTTATTTTTAGAAGAATTTTTATAGAGAGAAAGTCTCCGTTTAAGGGGGATCGTAAGCATTTGCATTTTAGATTATTAGATTTAGGATTAACCCAAAGACAGGTTATTTTAATATTATGGCTAATTGTGGCTATGTTTGGAACAGGGTCGTTATTCTTGGAAAGTGGGGGTAAATTATGGGCCTTAGCTGTTTTAGGGGTAATTGGGCTTGGTTTAGCTAGTTTTGTGGTTTATAAGTTGACAAAAAATAGGAAATAGACTATTATTAGTTTATTAAAATTAATTTTTATTTATGTTAGCAGTAATTAAAACTGGAGGAAAACAGTATAAAGTAAAAGCCAAAGACAAGATTAAAGTAGAGAAGTTAGTTGGTTCCACCTCCGCTAAAGCTACGGCGGACAAGGAAGAAGGAAGTGAAGTAGTTTTTGACAAGGTTCTTTTAAGAGGTGATGATAAGAGTGTGGAGGTTGGAACACCTTATATTAAAGGAGCTAAGGTAAAAGCTAAGGTTTTAAAACAAGGCCGAGCTAAGAAGGTTGAAGTAGTTCATTTTAAGTCTAAAACTCGTCAACATAAAAAATATGGCCATCGACAGCCATATACAGAATTAGAAATTTTATCTATTAGCTAAATTTCTCGTCTACCAGATAAAGCGTTAGACAGAGTTATTTCGTCAGCATATTCTAAATCAGATCCCATAGGTAACCCGCGAGCTAAGCGGGTTATTTTTTTTGTTGAGACGCGTAGTTCTTTAGCAAGATACATCATGGTAGTTTCTCCTTCCATGTTAGCATCAAAAGCAAGAATTATTTCTTCTACTCCGGAAAGGCTATTAAGAAGTTCGTTGAAGCGTAAATGCTCTGGGCCAATGCCGTCGAGTTGATTAATGCTGCCACCAAGAACAAAATATTTTCCTGTATACTCACCAGTTTTTTCTAAAGCTAGAATATCGGCCCCTTCAGCTACGACACAGAGTAGGGAAGAGTCACGATTAGGATCTTGGCAGGTAGAGCAAGGAGAGGATTCAGAAAAATTATAACAAGTAGGACATAGTTTTATTTCGGCTTTTAAATTTTGAATAGCCGCAGCAAAAGATTCTAATTCTTGAGGATTAGTTTTTAATAAATAAAAAACAAATTTTTCCGCGGTCTTGTGTCCGATTCCCGGAAGTTTAGAAAAATGATTTACTAAATTTTGAAGGGAAGAGGGAAGCATGCTACATGCCAAGGTTAGACATGTCTGGCATTTCTAAATCTCCAGATTTCATTTTTTCAGCCATTTTCTTTTGAACAGCAGCAGTGGCGTTGTCTACTAAGTCTTTAACACCGGTTTCTAATTTTTCTTTTTGGTCAGCAGTTAAAAGCTCAGGATCGATATTAACAGATTGAACTTTTTGATTACCGTCCATGGTCATTTTAAGCTTACCGCTTAAAGCAGTGGTTTCAACGGTTTCTTGAGATAATGTGTTTTGAACTTGCTTAGCTTGGTCGCGTAAGTCTTTGTATTGTTTTAATTTAGAGAACATATTTTTGTGGTTAATTATATTGTTATTATAGCACACCTAGAAAGCTTCTGGTGGGGGAGCGCTAGAATGTTTTTTGTCTAGGTTTTTAAAAGATGCTTTTTGCATGTCGAAGAAAAGTTCGATTTGTCCAGTAGGGCCGTTTCTGTGTTTAGCAATAATAATGTCTGAAACTCCTTTACGTTCAGAATCTTTTTGATAGTAGTCTTCACGATAAATAAACATTACGACATCGGCGTCTTGTTCAATAGCACCAGATTCACGAAGATGGGATAGTTTTGGAATGGGTACGTTTTGGGCTTCTACGGCACGAGAAAGCTGGGATAAGGCTAGAACAGGAACTCCAAGTTCCCGAGCAATGCCTTTTAAACTTCTAGATATTTCAGAAATTTCTTGAACTCTATTTTCCGTGTTGGCGCGGCCTTCCATAAGTTGAAGATAGTCGATAACAATTAATCCCAGGCCATGTTCCATTTGCAGACGTCGGGCCTTAGTTCTAATTTCCATGATATTACAATTAGCGGTGTCGTCAATAAATATCGGAGCCTCAGATAAAGAGCCCATGGCTTGGCCAATGCGAGGGAAGTCGTCGTTTTCAGGAGAGTCGGAAAGTTTGCCAGTTCTCATTTTCCAAAGGTCGATATT
>CAZNEH010000015.1:0-28299 GCA_964572175.1 uncultured Gammaproteobacteria bacterium | reverse complement strand
GCTACGTCTTGATTACTGATATTATAAGCCTCATTAAGACTTTTGCCTTTAGCTATGATTAAATACATAGTGTCGCATAAGGCACATTGTCCGACACATCTACATCATCTCTTCCAACCAAGACCTATACCCCCAAAACGGTGTTTTTTTACATTTACCCGAATATCTAGATACCTCTAAAGAGAGAAGAAAGTAGTAGTCTAAAAATATATTTTACCCCAACCCTCTTAGACAAACCTTTCGATACAATTTTATCAAAGATAAAATCACTCAAGGTTTTATACCCCTCTCCCCTGTTTATACATCATAGGGGAGACATAGCAGGGAACAAAAAAGATAAATCTTTTAATTTCTGTGCTTGTAAAGAAGCACGAAGAAATTACTAAAATTTATCTTTTTTGTTTACGGGTTGTAATGATATTTTATGGCAAGTAAGGCAATGGATCAACCGGAATCCCATTCAACCTAACCTCAAAATGAAGATGAGCTCCAGTAGAGAACCTTCCAGCCCCTGGTGTCCCAGGAACACCCCCAGAATAACCGATGGTCTCCCCTTTCTCGACATACTGGTCTGGCCCAACCAGCACACCACTCATATGTCCATACACTGTGGCATAGCCTTCAGCATGAACTATCATAATATAACTATAATTAGAACTTCCATCAAACTTAGCAATGGCCACATATCCTGAATCAGCTGCCGCAATAGAAGTACCTTGCCCTATTCCAATATCAATTCCTGAATGTTCAAACCATTGTTTAAATGGATAGCTTGGGTCATGGAAATAAGCTGTAATCGGACCGCTAGCTGGCCAACCAGGATTAAACGCATCTGGTAAAATATCACCGGTAGTTTCTTCTTCCTCTACTGTCCCCTCCTCTTCTTCTGTAGTGTCACCATCTTTTGCCTTTTCTTCCTGTTCTTTTTCCGCCTTCTTTTTTTCTAAAGCCTTAAGCTTTTCCCTGTATTGTTGGTCTAAAGTAGCAATGTTAGAATTTGCAGAATTAACTTCTTGTCGTACCTCAGCTACTAAAGTTTGAAATTTTCCTTCGTCTTGTTTTACTGATGCAAGTAAATCATTCTTATAATCCACCTCTGTATTTAAAGAAGCTTCTTTTACTTCTAAGTTTTCTTTTTCGTCTTTTAATAATTCCTTCTTATTGGTCTGCTCTTTCTTATTAGATACCAACTTTGTTTTTAAATCCTGAAAATCGTCTAAAGTATCTTGAAACTCACTTCGTAAATTTTTTACATACTCTGCTTGAGCAGAATATTCAGATAAAGAATTATGGCCAAAAGTAATTTCTAAATAAGTCTTTTGTTCGTGACGATAAAGCTCTTGAATAAACTTGGCTAATAAATCCTTGTCCTCTGAAATCTCTTGATTAGTCTCGTCTATTTCTAATTTTAATTCTTGAATTTCTAGTTTTAATAATTCTATCTCCGCTGCCTTCTTCTCTATCTCCGCCTCATTCATCTCAATATCAGCCTCTAAAACATTAACCTGGTTATTTAAGCTAATCTTTTCATTATGCTTTTGCTTAATATTATCTTCATATTGATCAATTTTTTCGCCTAACTCATCAATAATGCTTTCCTGTTCTTCCATTTTATCATTAATCCCCTCTAAATCACCGCTTAAATCGTCTATTTGTTCATCTAAATTATCTAAAGCGTAGCTAGCTCCAGTAAAAACAAAAAAACCAAGCAAAAATATACCTATGCTTAGCCCAATTATTCTAAACCTTTTATTTTGTTTCATTTTCTTTATTTAGCATGCTATATTATAGCACACTTTCCGCATTTCGCAAACGCGCTAAAGAACGCTCTTTGCCTAAAACGCTAGCCACTTCAAATGGAGACGGGGATTTTTCCTGACCAGTTAAAGCCGCTCTCATTGGCCATAAAATATCGCCATTCCCCTTCTCTATGCTCTTAATCCACTCTATAATATTTTTTTCTAAACTTTCTTTTTCCCAATCTTCTGTTTCTTCTAATTTTTTAATTAACAACCCTAGGTTTTCTTTAGCTTCTTCTTTAGTAGATTTTTTCCAAACCAATAAATCAGCCTCATAATTTAAATCATCAGTAAAGAAATATTTAGTCATCTCCCCTATCTCACTTAATTTTTTTATCCTTTCTTGCTCTAATACTAAAACTTTTTTAATATAATCTTCATCAGCATCTACTGTTAAAAAAGGCTTAGTTAATTCGTAAAGCTCGTCTAAACTTTTCTTTCTAATATATAATCCATTTAAGTAGTCTAGTTTCTCCGTATCAAAAATAGGATTGGCTTTATTAACATTTTTCAAATCAAACTCTTTCGCTAATTCTTCTAAGCTAAATAATTCTCGTTCATCTTTTGGATTCCATCCTAAGAAAGCAATAAAATTATTTACTGCCTCTGGTAAATAGCCCATTTCTTTGTAATTCAATAAACTGGTTGCTCCTTCTCTTTTAGAAAGCTTGCCTCCACCTTTTTTAATAAATAAAGAAAGATGTGCCCATTGTGGTTGTTCCCAACCTAAAGCTTCATATAAGTAAATATGTTTAGGCGTAGATGGTAGCCACTCCTCTCCTCTAATCACACAATTAATTCCCATTTCATGATCGTCTACCACATTTGCTAAATGATAAGTTGGAAACCCATCAGATTTTACCAACACTTGGTCATCTAAGTCTTTGTATTCAAATTTTACTTTTCCGCGAACTAAATCTTTTACTAACACGCTCCCCTCTTGAGGAAGTTTTAAGCGCACTACATATTTCTCACCAGCTTTAATTTTTTCTTCAATCTCTTCTTTAGAAAGATTTCTGCATAAGCCATCATATCTAGGAGGTTTATTCATTTTTTGTTGAATCTCTCTCATTTCATCTAAGCGCTCTTTAGTGCAAAAACAATAATAAGCTTTTCCCTGCTCTACTAGCTGAGCCGCATATTTTTTATAAATCTCTGTTCGTTCAGATTGTTTAAATGGTCCTTCATCCCATTCCATGCCTAACCATTTTAAACCTTCATAAATATTTTCTTCAGCACCTTCCACAAAGCGTTCTTGATCTGTGTCTTCTATTCTTAAAATAAATTTACCATTGTTTTTCCGGGCCCAAAGCCAATTATAAAGACAAGTCCGAGCTCCACCAATATGAAGCATCCCTGTTGGACTTGGCGCAAATCTAGTGACTACTTTTTTTGTACTATTTTCCATTTTTATATATTAATCTTATGTCTTATATCTTACATCTTAAATCTTTTTTTGACAAGATTGCCTTAACTTATCCACAGGTGTATTTACACATTTTTAATTTTATGCTATTTTCAATTTTGCACATCTCGTGGAGTAGCTCAGTTGGTAGAGCACCACCTTGCAAAGGTGGGTGTCGCTGGTTCGAGCCCAGCCTCCGCGGGAATCACCAATGGAATCGTATAACGGAAAGTCGCCGCGCAGACTCGCCACCGAGCCCGGGTCTACTCAACCCTACCTCGCTTCCCTCTCCGTCTTGCGCGTAGACTTGGAGGTTCTAACCCTCCCGATTCCATCACCCCTAGACTTACTGAGCGGGAGTAGCTCAGTTGGATAGAGCACTGGGTCATGCCCAGGTGTCGCTGGTTCGAACCCAGCCTCCCGCTCCATCGGCTGGGACCTCCTACTTAAGTAGGGCGTTGCGTCCCTGCTCCCTGCCCCCAGGGAGTGCCACAAACAACGTCCTCTTTAGGAGGCCCGGCCACCCCCTCGCGCATTGCGTCGTGAGGGGGCCTTTTTTTTATTCAAAATATCTGTGAAATCATAATAAAATCAGTGTAATCTGTGATTCTACCCTTGACAAAAATTAATTTTTATGCTATATATGAGGGGCCAAAAAGGCTTTCCCCGCTCCTACTGAACCCTCCTACATCGGAGAAGCACCGTGTTCCTCGCTCTTTTCATCGCCCTCTTCCTCTCGATCGCCCACGCCGGCAAGCCCACTCTGGAAATCATCGCCCACCAGGGCACCAACCTCGAAGCCACCCCGGTCCTGTTCGTCCATGGTGTCAGTCACCGAGCTGGCCACTGGACCCAGTTCCAAGAGGCCATCGAGACCAGCTCCTACGCCGTGTCCCTGCGGGGCCATGGCCAGAGCCACCTGCACCAGACCCCGCTCCGCTGGGTCGGCCTCCAGCAGTACCTCATCGACATCGACGCAGCCATCGACGAAATCGGTGAACCCGTCGTCCTCGTGGGTCACTCCATGGGCGCCTACATCGTTCAGCACTACGCTGAGCGACACCCGGACAAGGTGGCTGGCCTGGTCATCATGGCTGGTCCTGGACCGCATGGTGCCTGGAGCACGACCTTCGGTCTCCTCAAGAACGACACCAAGACGTTCTGGGACATCAACCTGTCGCTCAACGTGGGCAAGTTCGTGAGCACGCACCAGCGCTGCCACGACAACTTGTTCCATGACGGCATCCCCATGAGCGAGACAGCTGAGTACTGCAGCACGATGGAAGACGAGTCCTGGATCATCTTCCCCCACATGCTCCTCAACCAACCACGTCACCGCCAGATCCGCCGAGACAACATCCCGGTCCTGGTCATGTCCGGCGAGCTCGACAACGTCTTCTCCCCGCGAGAAGTCAGTCGCCTGGCCCGCCGCTACCGCGTCCCTCACCACCTGTTCGACGACATGAGCCATACCCTCATGTTCGAGGATGGCTGGGAAGCCGTGGCCGATGCCCTCAACACCTTCACCATGGAGATCGAATGAGCCTTCTCAACCTCCCCACCTTCATCATTGTCAGCCTGGCCACAGCAGCCATCTTCGGTCTCTGGGCCTGGCGCTCAATCGATGCCATCCAGAAGAATGGCCCCGGGATCTACAAGTTGATCGGCTACATCCCCCTGACCTTCCTGTCCGGGATCATCGGCCTCTGGATCGTGGACAAGGAGGAACTGCTGCGGCTCAGCTTCGACAGCTCCTTCGCCTGGCTCTTCTTCGGCATCGCCCCGCTGATCACGAGCACGGCCGTCGGCCTCTTCCACCTCCACCAGCGCAAACAGAGCCGCCTGGCCTCCAGCGAGGCCTAGTCCACCCCCGCGGTCCCGACACTTTACATGTCGCGGACCAAAGGGGTGCTTTTTTTTACCTCGCCTCGCCGAAGTCTTGACGTAGGCGGGCTTCCATGATAACATCATTTATCACAGCTTAAACCAGTTCTTTCCCCGCGCTTTAGCGCACAACCACGACCCGGAGAACGCAACATGCGCTTCTTGCCCCTGGCCCTGCTCTGCCTCTGCCTCACCGCCTGCGCCCCGCCCGATGGCGATGGCGATGGCTTCACCACCGAGAACTCGTTCAGCCCGATGTTCGACTGCGTCGACGACAACCCGAACATCTACCCCGGCGCTCCCGAACGCTGCAACCAGATCGACGAGAACTGCAACGGCAAGATCGACGAGAACCCCACCGACGGTGAGACCTGGTACCTCGACTGGGATGGTGACCGCCACGGCGACACCACCAAGTCCATGATCGCCTGCAACCAGCCCCCGGGCTACGTTTCGCTCGGTGGCGACTGCGACGACAAGGACTCCGCCATCTACCCCGACCCCCTCGGTCACGAGCAGTGCAACGGCATCGACGACGACTGCGACGGCCTCATCGACAACGGCATCGACTGCCCGGACGAGGAGCCCGAAGTCGCCCAGTTCTAGGACGCACTTCCGACACCTCGCCCCCGCGACCCCACACGGTCCGCGGTGCTACCCAGCATCGTGGACCCGGGGTTCTTTTTTTATTTGCCTCACCCCTAACCCCTCTCCAATAATTGGAGAGGGGCACTTATTTTGTTATTTTATTATTGTTTTATTTTTTAAATAAATCATTACCTCCCCCTTCTCTAGTTACTGGAGAAGGGGGCTGGGGGGATGAGGCATAATATGTTATAATATATTCAGATGCCATTACAAAAATCTCATTTACACGAGACCTTATTCAAATATTTTCATAACAAGGAGTTGGACGAGCTTTATCTTTCTGTATTTCTAAAATCTTTAGCCGAATCCCTAATCAACATCTTTGTTCCTATTTATTTACTTCAACTAGGTTATAGTCTTTTTGATATTGCTTTTTATTATTTAATCTACTACTTAGCAGTGGCTTTATTCATGCCTTTAGGAATGGCTTTTAATTCTACTTTAGGAATTAAAAAAACAATGGCCCTGGGCACTACTATCCTCTTATCTGGTTATTACCTCTTAAACAGCTTAAATAATAACTATTACTGGGCCGCTTTAGTCCTGGGTATTAGCATTAGTATTTATTATTCTGCTTTTCATGTTGAATTCACAAAATCTGCCGACAAAAAAGAAGAAGGTGAAGAACTTTCTATTTTAAAAGTCCTGGCCATGCTCGCCGCAGTTCTAGGTCCTTTTGCCGGATCATTATTTATTACTGAATTATCTTTTAGCTTTTTATTCTTAATCGTTGGCATCCTACTCTTCTTGTCTATTCTACCTCTATTTTTCTCTAAAGACTTTAAAACCAAGCCTACTCGCCTATCCTTTAAAGACGTTTCTAAGGTTGACACTAAAAGCAAAGCCATTTCTTACCAAGCCAACGGTATCATCAGCATGGTCACCTCTATCTTTTGGCCAATTTTTATTTATACAACCTTAGGAACAGTTACTTATTTAGGCGGAATCATTTCTGGAACTTCTGTGTTAATGATTTTTATAGTTTTATTTATTGGACGCTTAGTAGATAAAAACAACCGCCTAGCTATCTGGCTAGGAACTTTTTCCCATGCTCCAACCTGGATCCTTAGAATCTTCCTTTTAAATCCAGCAGGCATTTTCATTTCTAATCTATTAAACTCTATTACCCTGTCTTTAATGGAAATCTCTTTTGGAAAAATTGTTTACCAACAAGCCGAAAAAACAAAAGATCTAGCTGCTTATTTTGTTTTTAGATCTTTCAACTTAAATCTTGGTCGAATCCTACTATTAATCGCTGCCATGTTTTTCCAAAACCTAACCTGGCTATTTATCGTGGCCTTCTTTGCCTCTTTTGTTCATTTAAACTCATTAAAAGAATTAAAAAAATAAAAATGTTATGTCTAAACAACTAAAAATCAAACACGCCATAATCATCACCATTATCTCAGTGATACTTATTGGCTGTGGACTAGGTATTTATTTTCTACAAACAGAAAATCAAGACCTAAAAACTCAACAAGACTCAACTATTAAAGTCACGGAAACTAAAACAGAAGAATGCACTTGCTTAGAAACAAAGTGCGAAGATGGAGAAACTACTACCGAAACTCAATACTCTACTTTAACTGGACTTTTCACTCAATACACTGTGGAATATCCCTTGGGCTGGCATGTTATTGATAGTGGTTTAGAATATTTTGCCAAAGACGAAATCGACACCTTATACGTCCACTTCAACAACACTCCGATCACTCAAGTCCCTCGTGGCGGCCAGCCTGGAGTTATTGCCTTAATCGACCAAACCGGACAAATCCCTACTTTTGAAAACTTCTTAACTGAAAAAAAAGATCTCTTTCAAAACCTAACCGAAGAATCTTCCACTACTGATTCTGGATTAACCTATTACAAACTCTCTGGTCAAACTCTTCAGTTTGAACAATGGGTTGAAGATGTAATTTATTGCTTAGAATACAACGACTCTGTTGGAGATCGCCATGTAGTTTACACTTCTTTGCAAACAGATTTTGAAGATACCCAAACCTCTACCTCTCATTTAGAAACCTTAGAACATATTATTAAAACATTTAAAGCAAATGAATAATTCTCAAGAAGAAAAAATATTAAAAATAATCTTTTATTTTACAATTGGTTATTTATTCTTATTTACTTTACTAGCTGTCTTCCAAGGCAACTATGAATTTTTGTACTACACTGTAATCTTTTCTATTCTATTGTTAGTAATAGTATTTGTTCAAAAAAAAGTCCACTTCCCTATCTCCATGATGATCGGTAGCACAATTGTTGGAGTGCTTCATTTCACTGGTGGACTAGTCCACCTTCCATCTGGCCGGCTCTACGACCTTTGGATCATTCCTGAAATATTTAAATACGACAATCTTATTCATTTACTAGCTACTTTCTTTGTTACTTTTGCTGTTTACAGTCTTTTATATCCACACTTATATAAAGACATTCGTCATAATAAATTTATACTGGCTTTCATCTTTATTGCCATGGCCGGAGGAATCTCTGCTTTTAACGAAATCTTAGAATTAATTGCTGTAGAATTTTTTGACGCCGCTGAACAAGTTGGCGATTATTACAATAATGCTTACGACTTAATCTTTAATTTTGCTGGAGCTTTAGCAGCTTGTGCCTTCTTAATCCCCTATTATCATAAAAAACATAAAGAAAAATAAAATAATTAATTAGTAAAGACGCGATTCATCGCGTCTCAAACAAATCCTATGCCAGACAAATTTACCCAAGTCTCTCGCAAAAGCTATGGCTCTAAAGTCAAAAATGCTTTTGGTGGAGTTGTCCTTGGGCTAATTCTTTTCGTGGCTGCTTTTCCTCTTCTTTATTGGAACGAGGGCCGAGCCGACGTTTCTGAATTAGCTGCTACTGCCACTGTAATTAGCTCTGAATCAATAGACTCTTCTGCTGATGGAACTTTAATTTCCACTACTGGCGAACTTACTAGTGAGAAAAAATTAGACGATGATCTATTCTTACAAGAAGGAAATTACATTTTACTAAACCGAACCGTAGAAATGTATTCTTGGGTTGAAACTGTAGAAGAAGAATCCGATACTGAGCTAGGCGGATCTGAAACCGTAACTACCACTTATGAATACGATTACGACTGGGTCGAAGAACCAGCCAGCTCCTCAGACTTTGAGTATCCAGAAAATCATTTTAATCCAGCTAAGCAATACGATTCAGAAAAATTTTCTATAGCTAAATCAAAAGTTGGCGCTTATACTATCGACGTTCCCTCTGCTACTATGCCAGCTGCTTCTGACTTAGCTTTAACCGCAAAAAACACTATCGCTAATAAAGGCGCTATCTTAGTTGATGACCAATATTTATTTATGGGTAACGGCTCTTTAGATAATCCTCAAGTCGGTGACCTACGAATTAGCTACACCGCCCTTGTTCCTGGAGCCACAGTTACTGCTTTTGGTAAACTAAACGGAAGCGCTTTAGAAACTTATACCGACGAAGAAGGCTCTAGCTTATACCGCGTTTACAAAGGCACTCACGACGAAGCTGTCTCCACCATGCATACCGAGCATGTCACTAGCACCTGGATTTTACGAGCTGTTGGATTTATCATGATGTGGGTTGGTCTTGGAATGCTTTTAGCCCCTATTTCTACTATGCTAGACATCTTGCCATTCTTGGGCGAAGCTAGTAAAGCATTAATTAGCATAGTTACCTTTGTCATCTCCTTAATCTTAGCTGGAGCAACTATCTTAGTTTCTATGATTCTTCATAACTTAATAGCTCTCCTAGTTGTTCTAGGAGTCTTAGTCGTAGGAATAATTGTTGTAATTGTTTTACTTAAGAAGAAAAAACAACCTTCCAAACAAACTTCAGAGTAGCATTGAAAATTCTTTTATAGCGTTTTGGCTGTTTCAATAAACGCCAAACCCATTCTAAACCGAGCCTTCGCATCAAACGCGGGGCTCGTTTTTGTTTACCAGTTAAAAAATCAAATCCCCCGCCAATCACCATTAATACTTTGGCTGAAGGATATTTATCTTTATTATTTTTTATCCATTTTTCTTGTTCTGGCGCTCCTAAGCCAACAAAAATAAAATCTGGATTTTCTTCGTCTATCTCTACTCCAGCCTTAGCAATAACTTCTTCTTTTGTAGACAACCCGTCTTTCTTAATAACAAATTTAAACTTTTTATCTTTAAATCTTTTTATTACTTCTAAAAATACATCTGTCCCAGTCACCCTGTTATTCAACTTACTTACTAGGGTTAAACCAAAACCATCTGGCAAAGAAAGATCAGCTGAATTAATAATCTCTTTAAGCTCATTATTTTCTTGAGCGGCTAAACAAATCTCTGGATTAGGAGTCACAATATAATGTTGTTTATCAGAATTCAAATAATCCCCTATTTTTTCTAGGGTTTGCTCAAAATTTATATTGTCTGTTTTTACCCCCAAAATCTCTATATTTTTCATGTTTGCATTATAACACAAAAAAAGCTATAATATAACCCATATGAAAAAACTATTATTCATCTTTATTTTAGGTATTTTCCTAATCCCTCAAACCGGACTGGCTTTTAATGAAGATAATATTGTTACCAATTGGGACATGGAAGATCACGCTTCCATGAGCTTAAGTCGCATTAAATCCTTCTTACAAGCCCAGGGCGGCGCTTTAGCCGAGTATTACACCACAGACACTGACGGTAAAAACGTCCATTCTTCCAAAATTATTTACAATGCCGCTAAACGCTACAATCTCTCCCCTAAATTCATCCTCACCCATTTACAAAAAGAATCCAGCCTAGTTACTTCTGGCTCTACCTCTTCTTCTCTTTTAGATTGGGCCATGGGTTTTGGAGTTTGCGACAGTTGCTCTAAAAATAGCCCCAGCGTTAAACAATACAAAGGCTTTGCCAAACAAATCTATGCGGCTGGAGATCGTATTCGCAATGGCTATTTAGACGATCTTGATTCTCGCGGCTACACTGTTTCTGGTTGGGGCCCTGGAATTAGCAAAAAAACTTCCGACGGTGTTTGGGTTACTCCAGATAATAAAGCTACGGCCGTACTATATACTTACACTCCTTGGGTTGGCTATCATGGTGGTAAATCTTCTGTTGGGGGCAACTCTTTATTCTACGACATCTGGCAACGCTGGTTCCCATCCGAAGCAACTTTATACCCTACTGGAACTCTTTTACAAAGCTCTGAAACCGGGGCTGTTTACCTAATCGAAGGAATGCAAAAAAGAACTTTTGATTCTTACGCTGCCCTAGCCCGTTACGACACTAGTAAAATAATCGGGGCTACTGAAAACACTTTAGACCAATATAGCTTAGGCGAAGAAATTATTTTTCAAAACTTTACTTTAATCCGCTCTCCACAAGGAACTGTTTACTTATATAATGATGGCAAACGCCGAGGCATTACCTCTGCTGATGTTTTACGAAATATCGGCATTAACCCAGACGAAATTCAAGATGTTTCCTGGTCAGATCTAAAATCTATTCCTGAGGGTAAAAAAATAACTGCTAAAGACGTTTATCCTGCCGGAGCTCTCCTGCAAAATAAAAACAACGGCGCTGTTTTTTATGTAGACACCGACGCAGTCCGCCATCCAATTTGGAGCCGCGATATCCTAGACTCTAATTTCAACAACAGACCGATCGACCAAGTTAGTAAAAAAGAAATTAAAGAATTCGACAAAGGCACTCCCTTAAAGTTAGCCGACGGTGAATTAGTTATGAAAGAAGGCGGTAGCACAGTTTATGTAATTTCTGATGGTTATAAAAGACCTTTTCAATCTAAAGAAGTATTTGACCACCTAGGATATCAATGGGATAATATAAAAGTAGTCTCTAAAGCCACTTTAAAACTACACCCTAAGGGAACTAAAATTAAAATTGAATCTTCCTCTAAAAAGAAAAAGAAATCTAAAAAGAAAAAATAATGTCTTTAGTATTTGGTGCTATCACTCCTCATCCACCCCTCCTAATCCCTGCTATCGGCAAGGACAATATTAGTAAAGTGGAAAAAACAGTTAAAGCCTTAAAAGATTTAGAAGGCGAGCTTTATAATATGCAGCCAGACACTATTATTATTCTCTCTCCCCACTCTCCTATTGCCGCTAATACTTTTTCTGTAAACCTAGCCCCAAAATTTCATGGACACATGGAAGAATTTGGCGACTTTGATACTAAGCTTGAAATTTCCTGCGATACTCAACTAATTAGTTCTTTAAAAGAAAATACCGACTCTAACAACATTCCTTTACAAACTATTAGCCAAGAAAACTTTGATCACGGTGTTACTGTTCCCTTGTTTTATCTAGCTCAACACTTACCTAAAGTAAAAGTAGTTCCTATTTCTCTTTCCATGTTAGATTATAAAACTCATTATGAATTTGGAAAAATATTAAGAAAAACCGCTTTAGAGTGTAATAAAAGAATTGCCATCATTGCTTCTGGCGACCTTTCTCATCGCCTTACCTCAGATGCCCCGGCCGGATACGCTCCAGAAGCTGAAACCTTTGACCAAGCATTAATCAAGTTAATAGAAGATAAGAATACAGAGGATATTCTAGCGCTAGACCCTAAAGTAATAGAAACAGCCGGTGAATGCGGCTTGCGTTCTATTATTGTTCTATTAGGAGCGTTAAACGATTCAAGCTATGACGTAAAAACATTGTCCTACGAAGGACCTTTTGGTGTCGGTTACCTTACCGCCCAATTTATGCTCAAATAATAATTAGTAAAGACGCGATTAATCGCGTCTCAACAAAATATATGAAAAAGAAAATTTTATTTTTAGTTTTATTTATCGGCTTAGGCTTAATTGCTCTAAGCATTCCTTTCACTAATATTATCGGTGGATCAATGGCTAAGTTCAGCTTGTTCGACTTTTTTGCTCCAGCTAGCGGCATGTTCATTGGTTCTCTATGGGGAGCCTTAGCCGTAACTGTAGTTAAAGTTGCTTCTTGGTTAATGAACGGTGGTGGTGAAATCGATATGTTCACTATTGCTCGCTTCATTACTTTAGCTGGCGCAGCTTTCTATTTTGGTTCTAAGAAAAAATACCCTGCCTTTATTGCCTTAGCTTGCATGATCGCTTTCTGGGCTCATCCTGTTGGTCGCCAAGCTTGGGTTTACGCTTTATACTGGTTAATCCCTATAGTAGCTACTTTCAAAAAAGATTCTCTAGCTCTTAATAGTCTGGGCGCTACTTTCACTGCTCACTGCATTGGCTCTATCGGATTCTTATATGTTATTCCTACTACTCCTGAATTATGGATCTCTTTAATCCCAATTGTTTTCATGGAACGCGCTTTAATGGCTGGTGGAATCTGGGTTAGCTATCCTGTCTTTAATACTATCTTGGATCGCTTAACTAAATTTTCATTCTTCAAACACGCTAAAACTTTAGTAAACAAAAATTACGTAATCTCTAAAAACTTTTTTCAGAATTACGTTTAAACTTACAGATTATCAATAATTAAATCATCTATTAAAACCTTTTTGAATTTCTGAGGTAATTTAATAGTGGGTGAAATTGTATTAGTTAAAACAACTTGTTTTATATTCTTTTCTTTGTTTAATAAAGCAACACTTGGCCCAGTAAAAACTAAATGCGCTACGGCTACATAAATATCCTTTGCCCCTTGCTTTTTTAATGCCCGGACGGCTTTAATAATTGTTCCCCCAGATTGTATCATATCATCCACAATTACTACATTCTTTCCCTTTACCTCACCTACTACCTCGCTTACTTTAGCTTTATCTGGAGCTGATCTATATTTTTTAATTTTAATTAAATCTTTATTCTTTAATTCTTTAGCAAATTCCTTAGCCCTCTTTACTCCTCCTAAATCAGGAGACGCAATTGCTAAATTTTTAATTTTCTTCTTTTTAAAATAATCAGCTAACAACGGCATTACGCTTAAGTGCTTTAAACGAACCTTAAAAAACTTTTCTCCTTGCTTACTATGTAAGTTAACCACTCTCACTTCGTCAGCTCCGGCCAGCTCTATAGCCTGCGCCATTAACTTAGCTGTTAAAGCTGATCCTGGTGGATCAATATGGTCTGCCTTAGCATATCCAAAATAAGGAATTATAACTATAATTTTTTTAGCTCCATTTTCTTTTAAAGTATTGATTAAAATCAAAAGCTCTAAAGCATTTTCTGCTGGTGGAAAAGTAGAGCCCAAAACATAAACTTTTTTTCTTTTAACTTTTTCTTTTAAAAAAACAGATATTTCTCCATCTGCAAATCTTCCAATTTTAACTTTTCCTAAAACAAACTTTTTTTCTTTGGCTATTTTTCTAGCTAATTTCTTATTGCTCTGGGTTGCAAAAATTAGTTTTTTCATTTTGTTTCTCTCATTATTTTAATAACTTCTTGGTCCTCGGTTTGACCAAAGTTCTCATAAAAAGCTCCGACTGCCCCAAATAAAGCAGGCGCATCTAAATAAATTAGTTCGTCTGCTTCTTTATTTATAATTTCTGCTGAGTCTCTAGCCGTAGTTGGTACAGCCACTACCACTTTATCCGCGCCTTTGGCCTTAACGGATTTTATTGCCGCTCGCATTGTCGCGCCTGTCGCAATCCCATCATCTACTAAAATAGCTGTTTTATCTTTTAATTCTAATTCTTCTCTATCTCCTCTATATAATTTCAATCTTCTCTGTGCTTCTTTCTTCTCTTTCTCTATTTCTTTATTTATATGCTCTTGATATTGAGAATAATCTTCATTAAAAAATCCTTGCCCGTATTCATCAATCGCTCCTAAAGCAAACTCTGGATTTTCCGGAGCTCCAATTTTTCGAGTCACAATTAAATCTAGTGGTAAATTTATTTTTTTAACCACTTCATAAGCCACTGGCAAACCCCCTCTTGGCAACCCTAAAACAATAGCCTTGGAATTATCCTTATATTTTACTAACTTTTCCGCCAGCTGTTTACCGGCATCAATTCGGTCTTTAAATATCATATCTTTTATTTTACCATAAAATCTGGTATAATTTAAATATGAATAACATAGTCCGTCAAATTAATCGTATATTAATTGCCCTGCTTTTTATTTTTGTTGTCTTAAACTGGTCAAGTGTCTTAGAATATGGCACTTATTATACTTGGCGCGGACTAGTCTTTACTATCCTAGTTGTCACTATTTTACTAGAAACCGCCTCTTATTATCTTTATAAAAAACGCGGCAAACCTTTAAATGGCTGGTTTTATTTACCTGCTATATTTTTACTTTATTATGATGTAATTGGTGACACTCTTTATTTTTATCGAGACTATCTCTGGTACGATCAAGTAGCTCATTTTTTTGGCGGAGCCGCAGTAATGCTTATTCTCTGGCAATTTATTAAACAAAACAAAATCTGCCTTTCCTTAAAAGGCAAACTTCTCTTTGCTATGGCTGGTGCTTGGTCCTTAGGCACGGTTTATGAAATTGAAGAATATTTTGAAGACCTTATTTATGGTTCCAATCGCCTTGGCGACGGAATGGATACTGCTAACGACCTGTTTTTAAATAATCTCGGCGCCCTCCTAACAGCCCTAGGTATTGGTTTAGTGGTCTATCTTTATCAAAAAAAGAAAAAATGAGTAAAACTTCTCTAAATAAACCTTTGCGCATAATGTTGTTTACCAATGCTCTAATTTTAATTGCTGGAGCAATGATGGGACCAATTTATGCCATCTTTGTTGAAGAAATTGGCGGAGACTTAATGGATGCTGGTTTAAGTGCAGGAATCTTTGCTTTAGCCGCTGGAATCACTACTTTAGTTTCTGGTCGTTACTCAGATAAAATAAAAGAAAACGAATTAATCATTGTCTTAGGATATCTTATTGTTGGATTTGGATTCTTCTTATACCTATTCTGCGACTCCATATTATTTTTATTTTCTATCCAAATAATTATTGGCCTAGGCGAAGCTATTTACTCCCCTGCTTTTGATGCAGTTTACTCTAAACATATTAAGAAAAACCACTTTGGCCGTGGATGGGGTGCTTGGGAAGCAATGTTTTATTTTGTTACTGCTCCTGCCTCTGCTATCGGCGGCGTAATTGCCATGTATTATGGCTTTACCCCTTTATTTATTATCATGAGCGCTTTATGCTTATTTAGCGCCATTTATATATTCTTTCTTCCTCGCAAGGTCCTCTAACCCTTGACTTTAAACTAAAAAAATGATTAGATTGGTTCATCACCAATCTTTTTCTCGTTCCTTCAGGAGGAACCCATGGAAACGTTCGTCACTACCACTGGCCAGCACATCGTCGACCAAGGCGTCGGCATCCTCGTCAACAGCAACATGCACCTTGGCGATGTCTGGTTCGTCCCCCAACACCAGCGCCCCAACGTCGGCAGTCTCAACCCCCGGCACCTCAAGATGCGCCCCGAAGTCGGAGACTGCGTGGTCGTGATCAGCGGCGGACGTGCAGAGTTCGTCAGCAACCCCATCCTCGAGATCCAGGAAGCGGCATGAGGATCTTCACTACCACCCACATCATCACGATCAACCCCGACAACTCGGTCACAGTCACCCGCACCGACGGCAGCGGCAAGATGACCTACCATGGCGCTGTTGTCCGCTTCCTAAAACGAGACGAACGCCGATCCCCGATCCCAAGGAAGGGGCTCACCGCGATCATTGTTTTTCAAGGAGATATCATCCGCCACAACGCCGGCGCGTTCGTGCGCAAGGTCGAATAGTCGCATCCTATACCAGGCTCTGCGACTTCTTTTTATATCTCCTAAAATATGTTAAAATACCCTTATATGTATGCCGAAGTAATTCCCCAACTTAGAACCCTACCCCACCTCAAAGCCTTTGATTACCAGGTTCCGAGTACTTTTAATGTTCACCCCGGAGACCTGGTTCAAATCGATTTTCGCAGTAACAAATATACTGGCCTAGTCTTAAAAACCAAGACTTCTACCCGCGCCAAAAAAGTTAAATCTATAGAAAAAATAATAGACTCTTATAAATTTTCTGAAACTCAGTTAAAATTCCTCCAGTGGTTTGCTGATTATTACAAAATCTCTCCAGCCCTAGCCTTAAAAACTATTTTCCCAGAAATCCCTCAAAAAAAACATTCTCTAGATCTTCCTCAAGCCTCTTCTCCTAAAAAGAAAATATTCATATCTAAAAACCGTCTTCCTGAAATAAAAAAAGTTTTAAAAGCTACAAATCATCATTTAATTCATTATAATAACTTCAACGAAAAAATAGCTTTTTACACTGGCTTAATAAAAAAGTCAAAACAAACCTTGCTTATTATTCCAGAAAAAAAAGACGTTTTAAATATTGCTTCTCACTTAAAACAATTCAATCCCTTAATTATCGACTCTAGCTTATCTAAAAACCAAGCCTGGGAAACTTGGTTAAGTATAAAAAGCAATAAAAGTAAACTAATAATCGGTACTAAAAGCTCTATTTTTATTCCCCCAGATAATTTAGACCAAATCATTATTGATGACGAAGAAAATAAGTCTCATAAAAACTTTGATCAAAACCCACGCTATCATGTAATTGCTTGTGCGGAAAAAATAGCTGAACTAAATAAAGCCAAGCTAACTCTTACTTCTCAATCCCCTTCTATTGAGTCAAACTATAAGTATAAAAAACAGGATCTCCTTGTAAGGACAGAACATCGTTCTGTCCAACTCATAAACCTAGACGACGAACGTCAGAAAAAAAACTACACTTGGTTTTCCGAAGAATTAATTACTAATATTAAAAATAAAAAATCACTTTTAATCTTTAACCGCAAGGGCCAGGCCAAATTAATAGTTTGTAAAGACTGCCACGAAGTCTTTCCTTTTCAAAAAACATTATCTTGCCCCTCTTGTAAAGGTCAAAACATCAAAACCGCCGGCCATGGCACTGGTAAATTAATCGAAGAATTACGCCAATTATTACCGAACAAAAAGATTGTTCAAGTAGACAAAGAAACCCCCCTTCCCCCAAATCAAGAATGGGACATAATATTTGGCACCGAATACGCTTTAAACGTCCTAGATCTTGACAAAATCGAATTTATTGGTATACTATCTGTTGATCATCAACTAGTCCAACCAGACTTTAGAGCCCAAGAAAGGACTTATCAATTAATCACAAAACTGATAAACTTAAATAAGCCTTTACTCTTACAAACCAACTCTCCAGAAAATCCTGTTATCCAAGCTGCTATTCACCAAAACTACAAGTATTTTTACGAGGAGGAATTAAAAAACAGAAAAATACTAAACTATCCTCCTTTTGGAAACCCTATTAAGCAGATTAAAAAAAATAAGCACACCCTTATAGATTATGTCTAAGCTAAAAGTATTAACTGACAAAAATCCAATCTTACGAAAAAAGTCTTTAGAAATTAAAAAAGACGAAATTTTAAAATACAAAAAATTAGCCGAAGATATGAAGGTTACTATGGAAGAAGAAAATGGTATTGGCTTAGCCGCTCCTCAAGTTGGCCAATCTATTAGAATGATCTGCATTAACAAAGAAGCCAATGACGACAAAGATCACTTAATTCTTATTAATCCTAAGATCACTTTTCAATCTAAAGACTGCGACACTCAAGAAGAGGGCTGTTTATCTGTTCCTGAAACCTTTGGCGAAGTTAAACGTCCCAACAAAATCCGCGTTAAAGCATTAGGTTTAAATGGTAAAAAAATACAAATCAAGGCTAAGGGCCTATTTTCTCGTGTTTTACAACACGAAATAGACCACTTAGACGGCATCTTATTTATTGATAAACTAGAAGTATGATTTTTTTAGGAACCCCTGAATTTGCAGTCCCCTCTTTAGAAGCTATAAAAGACAAAGTTGAGCTGGTTATTACCCAGCCAGACAAACCAGTTGGCCGTAAAAAAATCCTTACTCCTTCTCCGATAAAAGAATTTGCTTTGGCTAATAACCTGCCAGTTAGCCATGATTTAGAAGTGATCAAACAAATAAAACCAAAGCTATGCGTGGTTGTAGCTTATGGTAAAATCATTCCTCAAGACATTTTAGATGTCTGCCCTTTTATTAATTTACACCCTTCTTTACTACCTAAATACCGCGGTCCATCCCCTATTCAATATGCTTTATTAAACGGAGACACTGAAACTGCAGTTACTATTATGCAAATAGACGCTGGTATGGACACTGGTCCTTTACTTGCTCAAGAAACAGCTGCCATCAACCCAGAAGACAACTACCCAACCCTATCCAAAAGACTATCTCAACAAGGCGCCAATCTTTTAGCCAAAACCCTAAAAGAAAATCCAAAGCCCAAAGCCCAAATTATAGATAAAAAAACAGTCACTAAATTAATCAAGCGCGAACACGGTGAAATTAATTTAGATGATGACCCTGTAGAAATAATAAACAAACTCCGCGCCTACACTCCTTGGCCAGGCATTTTCACTTACCACAACGAAAAACGCTTAAAAATATTAAAAGCCCATCTTGCTAACGGCAAATTAGTCATTGACGAAGTCCAGCTAGAAGGAAAAAAACCCGTCCCCTACAAAGAATTATTAAAAGGAAACAAGTTATAATAAAAAAACAAATAAATTTTCAATTTCTGTGCTCGCCGTCTGCGGTAAGCACGAAGAAATTGCTAAAATATTTGTTTTTTTATATGGGGTTTTACCGTACGTCCTTCATTTCATTCCTCCAAGTACTATTCTTAGCCGAAGAACTTAAAAAGTTCAAAAAGTAAGGAACTAAGTGTAAAGTATCTGGTCCTAAACGATATCTTCTAGAAGATGTCTTAATTCTATATCCAGGAGCAAAAAACCAGTGAATTTTGCCGTGTTTTTGTAATTTAGACGCAATATCCATGTCTTCCCCAAACTTGCGTGTAGTGTCAAATCCAGGCGTTTTAAGATAGGTTGAACGCCGGGCAGCCATGTTATTTCCAGTAAACCCAAATACCCCTCTACTTAATAGCCAGGTAGTAGTTACTAAAATAATTTCCATGACCACTACTAAAATATTAAACAAATAACTACGATCATAAAAAGTATAGCCTGCAGACATTCCTACTAATTCTTGATCTTTCTCAAAAGCCTTATAAACCTTTTTCATCCAATTTTTTGGGGGCTCACAATCTGCATCAGTAGACATAATAATCTCTCCTTGAGCTATTTTCCAGCCCGCTTCTCGAGCCGCTCCCACGCCCTGACGTTCTAGCTCTTGAATTACTTTCACTCCTTCAAAAGCCTGAGCAATTTTATAAGAATTATCTGTACTATTATTATCTACGACAATAATCTCATATTCTTCTCGAGGAAAATCTTGTTCTTCTAATGCAGAAAGACAACGAGAAATTCTCTTCTCCTCATTATAAGCCGGAATAACAACTGAAATTTTTAAGTCTTGCCCTGAGCTTGTCGAAGGGTTATTTTCTTGATTTTTTTGTGACATAAAATCCTAATGGTTTACCTAACATTAATCTTGTTTGAGCCTCAATGGCCGGAAAAGAGCCAAACAGCACCATGGAAACAGGCAGTAACACCCATTGTATAACCATGGTAAAATATTTTCTCTTTTTATAACGATCTGGCCGCGGAGGCAGTAATAGTGTACCTAAAATCATAGACATTAGCAACCCTAAGTTGGCCACTGTCAAAATCCATTGCAAAGCATAAGGCGCATTCTGAGCCACTACTGAAGTCTTCTCTACTCCACCCACCATTGCTAAAGGTAAATAACCTAAAATAAAAATTAATAACGGTGCCGTGGCCCAAGACCACATTCCCTCAATCTGATTAAACACATGCTTCCACTTTTTCTTAAACGGAATTTGCTTAGCCTTCATAAAATGCCAAATCATGAATGGAATATTCTCACTCCCCCAAGCCCAGCGACGTTGCTGCTTATACAAATTCTTTAAACTTTCCCATAAATTTTCTGCCAACACTGCGTCCATAGACAAAGGAATATACAACGGCGTAGTTTCATAATCTCCATCATACTCCACATAGCACTGTAAAAATATTCTTGAATCATCAGACACTACATCGGTTTGCCAAAAATCAACATCGACCAGGGCTTGCCAAGGCATACTATGAGAAGAAAAGGTTAATAACCGTTCTGGTCTAGTTTGCTCACTCATCAACCAAAAAGTTGTTCCATTAGACGCTACCCTCATTAAAGCCGGAGCATCCCAAATATTATTATTAAAAAGAGGGATCGGCTGATAACTGCTCTTAGTTGGATTTTTATGAGTTAAGTATTTATAAGTTAAATAACTAAAATATTCTGGATGCACTACAGTATCTACATCAAAAGTAGAAACAATAATATTTTTATACGGAATATCTAATTTATCAATTAATTCTTCTTTTACTTTTTTACCAGCATAAGACACATTTGCACCCTTGCCTGCTACTTCTCCTTCAATATCTCCTGGATGCTCAGAAATAAAGAAGTGCCCAAACTTATCTCCAAACTCTTCTTTAGCTCGTTTAGCATTGGCTACGCTAATTTCTTTAGTTCGTTCTTCAGCTGCAAAAACAATAATCATTTTATCTAACGGGTAACGAACTTCAATTAATTTCTCAAAAGTTGTTTTTATCACTTCCCAACTTTCATTATAAGTTGGAATAAATAATAAATGATGAATATTTTTAAATCTTTCTTTTTCTTCACATTTAGACAACCAATCAATAGATATGTCTTTTTTATATTTTCGATAAGCTGTAATTAAAAAAGCAGACATGTACACCACTTTGATCATCCAGAAAAAATCAAACAACACAATAAAATAAACCATCCATAATGGTTTTAAGAAAGACAAAGAAATCGCTAAAATCAAAGTTATCCAGACCAAAGAACCTGGAAGCATTTCAAGCAAGCGATACTTACGATAATCCGATAAGATTGTAAACTTCATAAATAATTCCTAATATATACACTCCTCCTATAACATATAATAACGGTTTTGGCAAGCGTAAATTATAATCCGGCTTCAATTCACCCTTCTTTTTAGCCTTTAAATAAATGAATATCAACATCACTCCATAGCCACCGCCGATAAACGCTCCAATTATTCCTAATACCTCAATAAAGCTCAATAAATTTAATAATACTATTCCTAAGGGCACAAACAACACCAAGGCCCAAGCTAATAATTTATTCATCTTAAAATCATACACATAAACTTCTTTTAACACTAATCCGATCACCAAAAAAGATGTGGTCATACTCAGTACTCCAAATACTGCTCCTAGGTCTAAAACAATTTCTCCTAACTTCTCACCCAATCCTAAAACTGCACTTTCTGTAGTATCTATTCCAGTAACCCCAACCACAATCAAAGAAAAAACTAAATACACAAAAGCCGGCACGCACATTCCAGTGATAATTGCTTTTTTTAATTTACCTCTTTCACGAGTTAAAAGATTTTTCATATCCGGCACTGCACTCAGGGCGCCCAAAGCAAATAAAATTACTCCATACGGCAAAAACACATTTCCTAAATCCACATTCAAATAATTACTGGCATCTATTTTTGTAAATCCAAATCCTAAAAACACAAAAAGCATTAATAACAACATCACTACCATAGCCTTCTCTAATCTAACTATAATCCCCAATCCTATTAACACCGCCAAACCAACAAAAACAAAAAAGCTCAAACGATAAAACATTATATCTCCCCCATTAAACAAAGCTTGTAAAAAATTAGGCACCTCAATTAAATAAGCAATCAAAGAGCCATAAGACCCGACCACCATTACTACTAAAGCTGCCCATTTCCCCTTAGATCCCAAGTATTTTTCCGCATAACCAGTAAATTGATGACTCCCCTTTGTCCTCAAAACAATCTCTCCATACATTAAAGTAGTAATTCCTAAAATTACTCCCAACACTCCTAAATAAATTACTCCTACTAGTACTCCGGCCTGGGCCATAACATAAGGAATACCAAAAATACCTGCTCCAATAGCCGTACCCGTCATCATGGCTACGGCCCCAAAAAAGTTTTTATTATTTGCCATTAGTTCTTTTTCTTTCTCTTCTTACGAACCCTCCAAAGAATTAATTTAACGATTAAATAAATTATTAACGCTGGTGGACCTAAGAAAATAAATAACCATACTAATCCATCAACTATGCTTTGCAGCATTTCTACCCAAGCTCTATAAGCCTGGCGCACATTCTCACTAGGTTGCCATTTACTTGTTAAAGCTCCTAGCTCTGTTTTTTCAGATAAATAAATAGTAATTGTAGCTAAATCTGTTTTATTATCTAAATAATTTATCCGTCCTTGAACTACTTCAATATCTTCTCGTACATCATTCAAGTAGCTAGTTACATCTAAAATATCTTCGACTGTTGTAGCTTGTTTTAAAATCTCGCTATACTGTGCCTCTTGAGATTGCAAACTCTTTAACCGAGACTGTAAATCAATATAATCTTCAGTCACGTCTTGACCACTAACATTTTCAGAAGTTACCACCTTGGCTTTAGCCTTGGCTGCTTCCAACATCCCTTCAAACTTATCACTAGGTACTCTCAAAGTCATTTCTCCAGCCAATCTATCTGTGGCTGTGGTGTAAGTATAAGAATCTTGGACAAATCCGCCTCGTTCTTGAACCAGCTTAGTAATATCTGTTACTGAGTTTTGAGTACTATCTACTGTTAAATATAAAGTTCCGGTTTTTATCACTCTAGTCTCAGTACTTTCTACAGTTGACTCATAATTCTCTCCATCAGAATCTTCTACTACACTTTCTTCTGCTAAAGGAGAAGCAGAATAATAATCTAAATCATAGTCATCATAGTCATAACTATAACTCTTAGTGCTGGAAGTACCATAACTAGACCCAGTGGTTGCATCATCCATTTGATAAACCGCCATTCCCAACCCTATTAACAATGCCGGTATTCCAATAAACAGAACAACTAGCACGATAATCAAGGCAACCCAAAATTTCTTCCTTGATTTTTTGTTTTTGTTTGACATAATTTTTTTCTCCTATTTAATTTTTATTTATAGTGAGCTTGTCGAACTATTCTAATTCAAAGCTAAAATCTTCATCATCCATTGCCTCCCATTCAGCTAGCTCTTCTTCAGTTAAAGGCGGATAGTAAACTAATTCATATTCTGTCCATTTCTTTTTCTTTTTAAATTCAAAATAAACAGTCAGCATTTCTGGATTATTCTCATCTCCTTTTTCAAAATCAATATAATCACTGGCTTCAGCAATTAAAGTCCAATCTTCGTCTTCTAATAAATCCATGTAATAATCACGCACATCCACAGCTGTAGACTTAACTACATAAGTAATATCTGTTTCTTCGTTATCTTTTAAGTAATAAGTTCTTACTGAGTCTGGATAACGCTCTACATTAGCCATATCTGCGCCTAAAGCATCTTCTGTTGGTAGGTCTTCCCCGCCTTCTACAGAAGCAGTTGTTGTATTTATTGTTGATTCATTCCAGTCACATCCAGTAACTAAAACCATTCCTCCTAATAAAAGGATTGTGCAAAAAAGTAAAGTGTACTTTTTCATAACTTATTATTGTTAATTATTTTTTCTCCGCTTTAATATTATAACACATTTTCTATTATCTCCCAAGATATAAAAAAATAGCTAATCCTAGCTACAATATCACCCCTACTTCCTGGAGCGCGTTGCTTCAGGCACCCTTCGGAGGCCATCATGGCCACCTCGACCCCCACGTCCGTCTTCAACTGCGCGATCACCAAGGCCATGGCTGCTGCTAAGCAAGCCCGGAGCTACGGAGAAGCGCAGATGATCTTCATGCAAATCGTCAAGGAAGTCCTTCGGGACAACCGCGACAACGAGCTTGCCAACCTGATCCTTCAGGTAGCTGGCCTCGCCACCGCGCGCGAAGAAGATCAGATCACCTGGCTGCTCACCGATGACACCCCGGACGGTTCCCTCCGCCCGGTCAACGTCGATGAGTGGTACGAGTTCATCTCGATGGAAGTTGACCACCGCCACAACTCCCGTCAGAGACGACTCGCCAACGCCCGGATTCGCAATCGCCTCACCCGCATCCGCGAAATCCTGGGCTAGGCCTGAAGACAAGGACACCCCCGGCTGCACATCATGTTGCACCGGGGGCGCTTTTTTTATAGAACCCTAGTGAGGCACGAAGAAATTGCTAAATTTTAGTTATTTAATTATTGTCCCCTTAAACGACTTACCCTCTAAAATATTTTGAAGATTTTTTAAATCAGTCCCTTTAGCAATAATAACCTCAATTCCATGTTTCTCTGCCAGCTTAGAAGCAATTGGATCAAATGGTGCACTCATTCCCGGTGTCCATTTACTACCAACTATCTTTCTAAACTCTTTCCAAGAAACTTCTTTCAACTTCTTAGCATCCTTAAACTTCCGCGGGTCTTTATCATAAGCATAAGCAATATTAGACAAGTTCACTACTCTTTTCACTCCTTGCTTTACCGCAATCATAACTGCATCATAATCCGTAGACCAACCCGGCTTCCAACCAGCGCCCCAAATAAAATCATCCTTAACCTTTTTAGAAAAATTAGGATCAGTTACAATTTCCGGATAACTATACTTTTTAAAAATATTATACATCAACTGGGCATTAAACCGAGAAGCATGAATTCCGATCCAGTCTAATTGATCATTATTAAGTTTAGTAACTTTCCCCGCAGCCTCTTGATACCGCCTGCAAATCTTTCCACCTCCAGTAATTATAAAAAACTGATATTTATTTTTCTTCTTTAAAACCAAGTCTTTAAATTTTTTAATAAACTTTACATCAACTTCATCCGGAACAATAATTGACCCGCCTAAAGATAAAACAATCTTGTCTTTATTCATAGTATTTAGCTTTATTTTCTAAATGCTCATCATAAGTATAAGAGAATACGGCTGTTCCATCTGGCTTAGTTAAAAAATACATGTAGTCAGACTCTATTGGATTCAAAACCGCCTCAATACTAGCTAAACTTGGGCTACAAATAGGCCCAGGAGGCAATCCTTTATACATATAAGTATTATACTCAGAATTTGCTTGCAAATCTTCTAAACTCGGCATAGTCGTGGCCTTACCAGTAACATAATTAACCGTGGCATCAGACTGTAAGGCTACTCCATTTTCTAATCGATTAAAAAATATACCCGCTCCAATCTCGCGCTCTTCTTTAGCTCGTAATTCCTTTTCTATAATACTAGCTAAAACCAAAGTATCATAATCAACATCTTCTACTTTCTTTTCAAAATTATCTAGCATTTTCTCAATAATCTCTTCTCCGGTAGAGTCTGTATAAACCCGATAAGTATCTGGAAACAAATATCCTTCTAAGCCTTGGTTACTAGGCTTGTCTGTTAAAAACCAATAACTTTTACCTGGAATAATATCTCGACTATCTGTAGTTTCTACTAACTCCATAAAATCAACTTGATCCACTAAGCCCTGCTCTTCTAAATACTCACCAATATCCATACTACTCCATCCTTCTATAATTTTAATCTCTACTTCTGTTTTCTTATCTGGATCCGGAGTAATCTCGCTTACTAATTCTTTTAACTTTAATTCTGGTTCTAAAAAATATACTCCTGGCTGAATTTCTTTATATTTACCAGTGGTATATAAATAAACCCTAAACACAAGCTTATCTCTAATCAAACCATCGGACAATAATACTTCACTTAAATCTCCTGCTCCTTGCCCAGCTTCAATTTCAAACTTAACAGTTTCTGTATTTGTACTTTTTAAACTTATATTAATAAAGTAAAAAGCCAATAACCCAGCTCCAACAGCTAGGATTACTAAAACTAACGTTGATAAAAATTTTCTCATTATAAATATTCGTTTTTATTTTGATCTTTTAACTCGTCAACTATTTTCTTCACTTCTTGGGCTTGGCTTTTTTTAGCCACAAACAAAGCATCACCAGTGTCCACTACTACTACATCTTCTAAACCAATAGTCGCAATTAATCGATCAGTTTCAGAAAACACTAAAGTATCTTTATCATCTCGGCTAATATGATTTTTAGCTTTAACAATATTATCTTCTTTATTTTCTTGTAACTCTTCTTTTAATCGAGCCCAATCACCAATATCATTCCAACCAATATCTGCTGGAAGAGCCGCAATCTTATCCGCATTTTCTAAAATCGCATAATCTACCGCCACCTTCTCTATCTCCGGATAAACAGTTTCTAATTTTGCAGGATCTGCTTGAATCTCCATTAACTGTTCATACATCTTTGGTTGATGCTTTTCAAAAAGCTTCATCACTGTGTCAGCTCTCCACATAAACATGTTTCCATTCCATAAATAATTTCCAGCCTCTACAAACTGCTTAGCTACATCCAATTCTGGTTTTTCTTTAAAGCTATTAACACTAAAAATTTCATCAGTTAATTTATCTGCCATTTCAATATAACCATAGCCAGTATCTGGACCAGTTGGGGTAATTCCTAAACATAATAAAGTATCAGGGTTTTCTTTTAAGAATTCTTCTCCTACTTTTAGTAATCTAGCAAATTCTTCGTTGTTTTTAATAGAATGGTCAGACCCTAAGCTAGCAATCACAGTAGTTGGATCATCTTTTCCCGCTAAAATTGTTTCTAAACCAACGGCCGCCGCAGTGTCTCGACGAGCTGGCTCAATAATCAAATTACTTTCTAAAATCGCCCCTAGATCATCTCTTAAGCCTTGGGCACACTTCTTATTCCCAGAAACTAAAATATCTTCTGGTTTTGCTACTTCTAAAGCTCTTTCTACTGCTTCTTGAAGCATTGTTTTTTCACTAGTTAAAGCATGTAACTGCTTTGGTTTAACTTCCCGAGAAACTGGCCATAAACGACTACCTACCCCTCCGGCTCTTACAACAATTTTCATACGATTAAATAAATAATAATTATAAATGCTAAAATAAATCGATAATAAGCAAATCCACGTAAACTATACTTTTCTAAAAATTTCAATAAATACTTTACGCAAAAATACCCTACTATCGCTGAAACCACAAAGCCAATGGCGAAAATTATCCACTCGCTTTGAGATATACTCATTTTACTTAAATCATAACCTTTTTTCAACCCCGCTCCCGCAAAAATCGGTAATCCAATTAAAAAAGAAAATCTAGCTGCCTGCTCTCTTTTCATCTTTGTTCCCATTCCAGCCAATATAGTAATTCCAGACCTAGAAGTTCCCGGCACTAATGCTAATACTTGAGCCACTCCAATAATCAAAGCCTTTTTCCAAGTCAGCCCCTTCATGTCCATTTCTTGTTTAAAATACTTCTCTCCTAAAATAAATAACACGCCAACTACTACCAACATAACCACAACCACCCAACTAGAACGTAAAACTTCATCAATATAATCTTCAAATAATAATCCAGCGATTCCGGCTGGAATAATGGCAATCAATATATACCATAAAATAACATCCTTGGTCTTTATGTATCTAATTATATCCTTAAAGAAAAAAATTATAATAGCCACTAAAGTCCCAGTATGCAGAGCTACATCAAAGGCTAAGTCACTAGATAAATCAAAGTTTAACAAGTCATGTAAAATAACCAAGTGCCCAGATGAAGACACTGGAACAAACTCGGTAATT
>CAZNEH010000014.1:0-29086 GCA_964572175.1 uncultured Gammaproteobacteria bacterium | reverse complement strand
TTGGAGAAGATGAAGAAGTAGTGGGAATGGTTCACTCTAATGGCGGGATTAGAATGGATGGACAATGTGATTCTAGGATGACAACTATTAAAGAAACTTATATTTGTGGCGGAGAGCATGGTTGCGCGGATGAAGAAAAAGATGGAATATGGGGAGAGGGAGAAATAGAAGAATTGTGGGACTTTCCAATTACAGAGGGTGTTGATTTTGATGGTTTAGCCGTAGATTTAGATAATATGCATACGGAAGCAGTGGCTAGTGGAATTTATTTAGGTGATTCTGGCGATGAAGGTTATTTAGTTGAATTTCATGCAGATGGAAAATTTAGTATTGATATAGTAACTTCTTTGCGAAATCCGGTCTGGGGCTACAATGGTTCTGGCTGGGTTAATGAATCTAATTCTTATCAAAACACCTCTGCTTTAGGGGGTTATCAAAATATTGATTTACCGGCCAATGGTTTAATATTTTTAGAAGACGAAGTTTGGGTTGAGGGCGAAGTTAATGGCCGAGCTACTTTAGTGGCCGCCCGTTTACCAGCCGGGGAAGACCCTAATGCTTCGATTAGAATTCAAAATGATTTAACTTACACAGCTAAAGATGGAAGCGATGTGTTAGGAGTAATTGGACAAGAAGATGTTTTGGTTCCACTTTATACAGAAGATGTTTTAGAAATTGATGCTGCTTTAATGGCTCAAAGCGGACATACTTATAGATATTATTATCCGGTTAATCAAAGTTGGTGTAGATGGTGGTGCTGGAGTTCTCCATACTCTACGTATGGGCTAAGAGATAAAATTGAAACTTATGGAACTAATATAACTAATACGATTTGGACTTGGAGCTGGACCGATGGTGTTTCGACTGTTTCTGGATTTGATGACACTGAAACAACCTATGATCCCTATTTAATTTATGCTCCCCCGCCTCATTTTCCAACTGAAGATGAATATGAGTTTATTTCTTGGGAAGAGATCCTTCCCACGGAGGAATAAAAATGTTATAATTTTGCTATGAATAAGAATAATCCAATTGGTTTAGACATCTCTGACTTAAAACTTCGTCTAGTGCAGCTAGAAAAAAGTTTTAAGAAGATTAGTGTTGTTTCCTTTAATGAAGTTGCGGTTCCTGAGGGCTATATTGAAGATGGATTAATTAAACAAGTGGATGAAGTTGCGGAATTAATTAAGAAATTAAAAAACAAAGCTAAGGGGAAAAAAGTTTTTCAAAAAAGAGTAGTTGCCTGTTTACCAGAAAAGCAATCTTTTATAAAAGTAATTGAACCCGCTGATCTTAAAGAAGAAACAATTAAAAAAGCCGCGGGCAAGGAGTTTCCTTTTGACTGGAAAGAAATTTATTGGGATTGGAAAAAGACTAAAGAAAATGGAAATCATAATATTGTTATCGGCGCTTGTAAAAAAGAAATTATTGATAGTTATTTAGCGACTTTGAAAAAAGCAGAATTAATTCCAGAGGTTTTAGAAATAGAAGCTCAATCAATTTCTCGGGCCTTACTAGATAAAAAAGACTTGGACCCAGTTTTAATTATTGATATCGGCTATGCTAGAACTTCTTTAATGATTTGCTATAACAATGCTGTTCAATTTACTACTAGTTTTAAGTCTGTTATTGATGATGATCAAATAAATATCCAGACTTTAAATGAGTATATTAATAAGATAGTAAGTTTTTATAAAACTCATTTACAAGGAGGCATTGATTTAAAAAAAGTTTTATTATGCGGCAGCGGAGCTTATTCCTTGGAAACAGTTAGCTTGTTAAACGATTCTTTAGAAATTCCGGTGTCCCAGGGAAACCCTTGGATGAATTTAAATAATCATCAAAATAAGCAGATTAAAAATAGCTTAGCTTATACTACGGCTATTGGATTAGCTTTAAGAGGGTTAAATAAAGACTATATCTAGATGTTAAATATTATTCCTAAAGAACAAAAAAAAGAGCTGCGTCTGGAAAAGATTTATTTCAAGGTGCGAAAAATTTCTATTTTTGTAACTACAGCCGTAGTGTTACTAGCCTTATTATTAGTTGGAAATTATTATATTTTAGAAAATTCAGTGGCTAGGACGCAAGAAGATATTTTACTAAGCTCTATTAACTTGTCTGGAATAGAAAATTTAAAGCAAGATATTATTAGTTTTAATGCGGAGCTAGCCAAGGCTAAACAGATTCAAAACAGTCATATTAATCCCCTTTTAATGTTAGAAAAATTTTCTGGTATTATTCCAACTAATATTAGCTTAACTTATTTATCTTTTAATCTAGCTGAAGAAACAATAAACATTCAAGGAGTGGCTAAAGATAGAGATGCTTTACTGAGTTTACAAAATAATTTAAATAGTTCAGAAGTTTTTATTGATTTTGAATATCCGCTAGGAAGCTTAACGGAAAAAGAAAATATTGACTTCTTATTTGAAGGAACTATTGTTTTAGATAAAATATAATGGATACAAAAAGAAAAATTTATATTACTTTAGGAGTTACTGTGGTCGTAGTACTGGGACTAGGTGCTTTTGTGTTGTGGCCTTTTCAGCAAAAAGTTATAGTTTCACAAGCTAATATTCAGAATAATCGACAAGAAATTGAAGAAATGCAACAACGTCAAGAAGCTTTGATTTATTCTGGGCGTAGTTATAGCGAACTACAGCAAAATGGAGCTTCTAAAATTCATAATATTTTTGTGAGTAGAGACGGGGTTTTAGAATTTGTTAATGAATTAGAAACTTTGGCTAGTGAAAATAATGTTAGTCAAAACATTTCTTTAAATGAAGCTAGTATTGAAGAAGGAGAAGAGGCTTTAATAATGACTTTAACTTTAGGCGGAAATTATTTAGAGTTAGTTAATTATTTACAAAAATTAGAACAAGAGAGTTTTTACTTTGATTGGCAGGAAATTACTTTAAAAGAATCAATTGCTAGAGAAGGTGAAAATAATAAAGCTTTAATAGCCACTGTAAAAACAAAAGTTTATTGGTTAGAATAAAAAAATATGGAATTTAACTTGAATAAAATTAAAGAAATAGCTCAAGATTACGTAGGATACTTGTTTTTAGTAATAGTAATTGCGGCTTTAGGTTATTTTGGGTACTTCTTTTATCAAAATATCTACTTAACTGTTACTGAAAAAGTTCCTTTAGAAGAAATTATAGTTAAAGAAAGAATTAACTTAGGTCTTTACGACCAAGTTCAAGAAAGCCTAAAAGAGAAAAAGGTAGTAATGGTGAATACAACTACTTGGAAAGATTTATTTGAAGGGTGACCCTTCGATACGATTTTCCTACGGAAAATCACTCAGGATTATTATTTAAATGGAGAAATTTTTCTTAGACGGGTAATTATATCAGGGAGTTTTTGAAGAAGATAGTCGATATCTTCTTTTTTAGTATCTTTGCCTAAAGTAAATCTAATTGAGGCATGAGACCGAAGATGGTCTTTATTGGTTAAAGCTAAAATTACATGAGAAGACTCTAAAGATCCAGAAGCACAGGCTGAGCCAGAAGAAGCAGCGATTCCTTCAAGATCTAAAGACATTAAGACGCCTTCGCCTTCGACTTTGTTAAAACTAACGTTAAGATTGTTCTCTATACGTTGATCTAAGGTTCCGTTTAAAGAAATATCGTCTATTTTTTGTAAACCTTGCCATAAATAATCTCGCAACTCTTTGATCTGCGGATAAGACTTGATAAGCTCTACGGCTTTGGCTAAGCCAATAATGGCTGGAACGTTGTGGGTGCCGGCTCTAAAATGGTTTTCTTGTTCACCACCGTGTTGGATTTTAGTTAGTTTAGTGCCTTGCTTCACAATTAAAGCCCCGATTCCTTTAGGGCCGTAGATTTTGTGTCCAGAAAATGATAATAAGTCTACACCTAAGTCTTGAACGTCGCAATTTAAGTAGTTTATTGCTTGGACAGCGTCGGTATGGAAAATAATGTTTTTTTCCTTGAGTAATTCCCCTATTTCTTTAATTGGTTGGATAGTTCCTATTTCGTTGTTTACGTACATGATGGACACTAGGACTGTATTGCTTTTTATGGCTTTTTTAAGATCGTCTAACTCTATTAATCCGTCTTGATTAATTGGTAAATAACTTACTTCGGCTAAGCCTTGTTGCTCTAACCACCTAGCAGTGTTTAAGACACAAGGATGCTCTATTTGCGATGTAATTAAGTGAGGGATAGTTTCACCTTTATGGGCGTAGATAACGCCTTTAAGCGCCAAATTATTCGCCTCAGTGGCTCCTGAAGTAAAGACCACTTCACTAGGCTCGCTATTAAAGAATTTAGCGATGTTTTCTCTGGCTTGGTCCATGCCTTTTAAGGATTCTTGACCAAATTGGTGGATAGAAGAAGGGTTTCCAAAAGTATCAGAAAAGTAAGGCTCCATAGCCTTAACTACTTCTTTATCCATCGGCGTTGTGGCCGCGTAATCTAAATATATTTTTTGCATATACCTTTATGATAGCAAAATTATTTCTTTTGAGCTAATTTTCGATCGTTTTCGGTAAGATGTTTTTTACGTAAACGAATATTTTCAGGAGTAATTTCTAAGTATTCATCATCAGTCATAATACTCATTCCTCGTTCTAGAGTTAATTCTAATGGCGGGGTTAAGCGAATAGCTTCGTCGGCTCCGGAAGAACGCATATTAGTAAGTTGTTTTCCTTTAATAGGGTTAACATTAAGGTCAGCGCCTTTAGCAGTGTTACCAACTACCATGCCTTCGTACACTTCAGTGTTAGGGTTGATATATAAAACGCCTCGATTTTGTAAGTTAAATAGGGAAAAGCCTAGAGCTTTACCAGTAACCATAGAAACCATGGATCCAAGCTCGGTTTTAGCGATTTCACCGGCATAAGGCTTAAACCCAATAACTCGGGAACAAAGAATTCCTTCGCCACGAGTATCTACGGTAAATTCACTACGATATCCAAGTAATCCCCTAGTCGGAATTTCAAAAATTATTTTAACACCGGTTTGCTCTGGCTCCATAAGCATCATTTGCCCAGAACGCTTAGAAAGTTTTTCAATGATAGTTCCAGACATTTCTTCAGGAACATTAATAGTTACTTCTTCAAAAGGTTCGCTTTTAACACCGTCTACTTCTTTTATAATTACTGTTGGTTGAGAAATTTGTAATTCATAACCTTGACGGCGCATGTTTTCTAATAAAATAGCGATATGCATTTCACCCCTACCAGAAACTTTAAAAAGATCATTATCTGATAAATCGATTTTTAGTCCGACATTAACCTCTAGCTCTTTTTCTAATCTTTCTCTAAGTTGGCGGCTGGTAACAAATTCTCCTTCTTTACCAGCAAACGGAGAATTATTAACTAAAAAGTTTAAAGCAATTGTTGGTTCGTCAATACTAATCATTGGTAAGGGCTCTAATTCTGGGCTAGCACAGATTGTTTCTCCAATATCGATGTCGTCTAAGCCAGCGATCATAACAATGTCTCCAGCTTGAGCAGAATCTACTTCTTTTTTAGCTAAACCTTCGAAAGTGAAAAGCTTAGTAATTTTTCCAGTTCTAGGTTTATTGCTTTCATCTTTAATAACTACTGGAGCCGCGTTTTTAACTTGGCCGTCGTAAATTCGGCAAATGGCCATACGTCCTAAAAAATTATCATAGGCTAAGTTAAAGGCTTGAGCGCGGAAAACATTTTCTTCGTCCCCTTCTTTGTTGGCAGCTGGAACTTTTTCTAAAATAGCGTCTAAGATTGGCATTAAGCCTTTACCTTCTTCTGTCATACTATTTTTAGCGATTCCGTCTCTGGCAATGGCATATAAAGTAGTAAAGTCTAATTGTTCGTCAGTAGCACCTAAGTCTAAGAAGAGTTCGTAAACCATTTCCTCTACTTCTTCTACGCGAGAAGCTGGCTTGTCGATTTTATTGATCACGACAATAGGTTTAAGGCCTAGTTCTAAAGATTTCTTTAAAACAAATTTAGTTTGGGGCATAGGACCTTCTTGAGCGTCTACAACTAATAAAACAGAATCAATAGAACGTAAAACTCGTTCAACTTCGGATCCAAAATCGGCGTGACCAGGAGTGTCCACGATGTTAATTTTAGTGTCTTTGTAATATACAGATGTGTTTTTGGAATAAATAGTGATTCCACGCTCTTGTTCTAAAGCGTTACTATCCATACTTACTCCGGCTTTGGCCATATCTGTTTGCTGCATTAAACCGTCGGTAAGAGTTGTTTTACCGTGGTCAACGTGGGCAATAATGGCAATGTTTCGTATTTGCATAAAAGAAAACCGCCATAAAAGCGGGTTTAGCTTTAATTTGTTATTTAATATGCCCATACAATACTATGTTTTTAAAAAAAAGTCAAGTAATTGGAGCGAAAAATTGACAAAAGATTTTAAGAGAGTAAAATAGAGGTGGATTCAACACCCCGAGGAGGGACCCATGTCCTACAAGCGCAACTGGCGTCAGATCGCGGACTTTTTCAGGAAGTGGTTCTGCATCCTGACTGGAAGACCTCTCTTGACCTGCACAGATCAGGCGGGCTCGAGAAGGTACAAACGCAACTGGCGTGAGATCGAGAGGCTTCTGGGCAAGTACTCGCAGCGTCTGACCAGAAGGGCTATCTCGAACTGTACGGACGAGGAAGACCTTAGGAGACATAAGGCAGGCTGGCCAGAGTGCTTCTACCCCGACGACCATAAGTACAAAGACTGGGAGATCTTCATCGCCCTGTCTGCGATCATGGAAGCGGCCAAGAACTACTCCGGTTCAATCCGTCGTGACACCGGTCTCAACCACTGGGATCGCCACTTCACCCTGAGTCTGGCCTTCGAGGAGTGCCCCCATCTGAAGCTGCCTGTGGTAGCGAGCTGGAACGAGAACGACATTCCCTGCGAAGTCGCTAAGCAACTTCAGAACAAGAAGGCGAAACCCAGCCGAATGATCATCACCTACGATGGCAAGCGATGCATGGTTCTCGACATTGCCTGGCGGTGTCCAGAGCTGACGCCGAAGATCGGAGAGCTGATGACCGAGGTTCCGATCCTGAGTCGACTGGTTCTAGTCGAAGCAAGGTTCGTGGACCTGCAGCACTAGACCCACGGGGGCGGACCGTTCGCGGTGCCGTTCCCCTCTTTTTTTAGGTAAAACTTGACAAATTTTAGAAAAACACTATAATAATACTATTAATAAATAATTAGTAAAGGCGCGATTAATCGCGTCTCAATATAGAATATGGCGCATACAAAAGCAGGCGGCTCTACCAGGTTAGGCCGAGATTCGAAATCTAAACGACTTGGAGTAAAGAAATTTGGCGGAGAAGTAGTAAAAGCTGGACAAATCATCATTCGTCAACGTGGAACTAAATATCATTTAGGTGAAAACGTTAAACAAGGTGAAGATGACACAATTTACGCTATGATTGATGGAAATGTGAAATTCCTTAAAAAGAAGCGTAGAATGTATGACGGAAAGCTTAAACAAAAAACTTTCGTTAGCGTAGTATAAATTACACTCTAATAAAAAAACCGTCCCGTTTTGCGGGATGGTTTTTTGTTACCGCGGGTACAGGGCCCCGCGGTTATTGATATAAGGAATTATTTCCTATTTTTAATAGACGCTTTTACAAAGTCCATAAATAATGGATGCGGCTTTAAAGGTGAAGATTTAAATTCTGGATGGAATTGTACGCCAACAAACCAAGGATGGTCCTTAAATTCAATAATTTCTACTAAGTCTTGCTCTGGGTTAATTCCGGCAAAGCGAACTCCGGCTTTTTCTAAACGAGTTTTATATTTGTTATTAAATTCAAATCTATGACGATGACGCTCAGAAATAGTTGGTTTTTGATAAGCTTTATAACTTAGAGATTCTTTGTCTAGCTTACATTTATAACCGCCTAAGCGAAGAGTACCGCCAAGCTTGCCTTCTTCTATATTTTTTTCTTGATTAGGGTTAACGCAAATAACAGGGTCTGGAGTTTTTTCGTTAATTTCAACAGTGTTTGCTTTTTTAAGCCCTAGTAAGCTGCGAGAGATTTCTACGGTAGCTAATTGCATGCCATAGCAAAGACCAAAATAAGGGATTTTATTTTCTCTGGCATATTTAATAGCTTTGATAATACCTTCTACCCCGCGAGTTCCAAATCCACCAGGAACAATAATTCCATCGTACTCATCTAATTCTTTAACTTTACGTGGGTTTTTTTCGTATTCTTCAGAATCTATCCAAGTAAGAACAGGTTTAACATTATTTTTCCAGCAAGCGTGTTTAACAGCTTCGATCACAGAAACATAAGAATCAGATAAAGTGAATTTGCCGCTACCAAAGTATTTACCAACTACAGCTATATTTAATTCTTTTTTAACAGTTTTAATCTTACGAACTAAGGCTTTCCATTCTTTAAGGTCTTTTTTCTTTGATTTTAAGTTAAATCCTTCGAGGATTTTTTCTGAAAGCTTTTCTTTGTCAAACATTAGAGGGACTTCATAAATAGAATCTACGTCTGGAGCAGAAATGGCGTGTCCCTTAGGAATAGCACAAAAAGTAGCCAATTTTTCTTTACGCTTGTTGTCTAATGGTTTTTCAGATCGAGCCACGATGAAGTCGGCCTGGATTCCAGCACTATTAAGCGTTCTAGAGGCATATTGAGTGGGCTTAGTCTTCATTTCTCCAACTTTAGAAGGAATAGGCAAGTAACTAACTAAAATAAATTGAACATCTTCTGGATTCTCAGTTTTAAGCATTCGAGCGGCTTCTAAAAACAAAATATTTTGGTATTCACCTACTGTTCCACCAATTTCAGTAATAATAAAGTCGGCCTTAGTTTTTTGCCCGGCTTTTTTAATACGCTTTATGATTTCTTGTGGAATATGAGGGACAACCTCTACACATTTACCTCCGTACTCTAGGTTTCTTTCTTTAGCAATTACAGTTTGGTAAACTCGGCCAGTGGTCATGTAATTAGTTTTGGTAAGCTCGGTATCTAAAAAGCGCTCGTAGTTACCAATGTCTTGGTCGCATTCGTCGGCATCTTCAGTAACAAAAACCTCGCCGTGTTCAGTGGGGTTCATAGTACCGGCATCAACGTTGATGTAAGGATCTGCTTTTAAGCAGGTAACGTTGTAGCCATGGGTTTGTAATAATTTGGCTACGGAGGCAGTGGTAATACCCTTTCCGACAGAAGACATTACTCCACCAACCACAAAAATGTATTTTTTATTTTTCATAATAAAGAGAAAGAGGCCTTAGAGGCCTCTTTTTTATTCTTGGTTAGTAATTTTTAGGGACACCTTGGTCTTAACTTTGAAGTCGGTTTCTAAATCTACTTGATGTTCGCCAAGTTCTTTAATTGGATCTAGCTTGAAGTATGATTCTGGAAAGTCTACTTCTAGTTGTTCTTTTAAGGCTTTTTTAATGTCTGCGGCAGTAATACCAGCAAATAACTTTCCTTCCTTGGAGGCTTTAGCTTTAATTTCAACAACTTTGTCTTTAAGAGCGGCTAAATATTCTTCTTCTTTAGCTTTTTTCTTTTCTTCAGCAGCTTTGATTTCTGCTTGCTTGGTTTCTGCTTGTTTCATTGCGGCTTCGGTAGCAGGAACTGCTAGTTTTTGCGGCAATAAATGATTACGAGCATATCCGTCGGCAACCTCCTTGATTTCTCCTGTTTTTAGGATTACTACTTTCATAGTCTAGTTTATAGTTTGTTAGTTATTAGTTGTTAGAATTTCTATAGCTTTATCTAATTGTGGGTCTTGGTCGTTGTTGTAATGTTCAAGAGTTAATTCTACTTCATGATCTGGAGTAACGCCCTCATCATCAATATTATTTTTGTTTGGAGTTAACCATTTAGCCACAGTAAGCTTTAAGCTAGAGCCGTCTGAAAATTGTTGGTAATCTTGAACAGACCCTTTACCAAAAGTAGTTTCACCAACTAACGTACCAACTCCATGATCTTGAACAGCTCCGGCGACAATTTCAGAGGCAGAGGCAGAACCGTTGTTGATTAAGACAACTACTGGGACATCGGCTAACTGAGCTTGACCCACGGCTTTGTATTCTTTACTAGACTTATCAGCAAATTCTTCATAAGTAATGACTCCTTCTTCGATAAATTGAGAAGCAACTAAAATTGATTGGTCTAAATATCCACCGGGATTGTTTCGAAGGTCTAGAATTATTCCTTTAGGATTTTTAGCTAGCATTTCTTGAACAGCTTGGTTAAACTTTACTCCAGTATCAGAGTTAAAGTGAATAATTTCGATATAGCCTAAATCATTTTTCATTTCCCAGCTAACACTGTCTACGGAAATACTTCCTCTGGTAATAGTTATTTCTTCTATTTCTTCGGCTCCCTCAGATAAAATTGTTAAAACAACATCTGTTCCTGCTTCTCCGCGAATAAGGCTAACTGCATATTCAAGGCCCATATTAACTGTTTCTACATCGTCGATAGCTAAAATTTTATCACCGTTTTTTAAACCAGATTTCTCGGCCGGAGTTCCGGGTAAAGGAGCAATAACTACTAATTGACTATTTTTAATTCCAATTTCAGCTCCAATACCTTCAAAACTGCCGTTAATTTCAGAGTTGAATGTTTCAGCTAGTTCTGGATCTAAGAAAACAGAATAAGGATCTTCTAAGGAAGCGGTGATTCCTTCGATAGCCCCGTAAAACATTTCGGTTTCATCAATGGGCTGGTAGTAATGCTTTTCTTCAATTAATTCCCAAACTTCTGAAAATAATTCATAGTCAACAATATCTTCGGCTGTTTGATTATCATTATTTAAAGATGGGTCGTAAGCACCAAGTAAATAACCTCCGCCAAAGACTAAAGTTAAAACTATTAAGCCAAAGGCAAGGCTAACTATCTTGTTTGATTTTTTAATTTCTTTTTTGCTTATTTTTGGATTCATACTCTTTTTATTTTCGCTCCTATTTTTTGTAATCGTTGGGCAATGTTTTCGTACCCACGATCTATTTGATAAATATTATTAATTTCGCTTTCGCCCTTAGCCATTAAGGCGGCAATCACTAAAGCAATACCAGCTCTGATATCTGGACTTTCTAATTCCTTACCCTTAAGCTCAACTGGTCCATTAATGGTAATTTCTCTAGGGTTATCTATTTTAATGTCTGCGCCCATGCGGTTTAGCATGTCGACATACATAAAGCGATTTTCAAAAATAGTTTCATGAACTTCGCTAGTTCCTTGGGCCTGGGTTAATAACACGGCCATAGGGGCTTGTAAATCTGTTGGAAAGCCTGGGTATTCGTGAGTGGCGATATTATCTGGTTTTAAATTTTTAGCAGATAGAACTTCGACATAGTTTTTACCAACTTCTAGTTTTACGCCCATGTCTTGGATTATTTTAAGAGGCACTGTTAAGTGATCAGGATTACAATTAGATACCTTTACCTTGCTATCAGTAGCTGCGGCCATTAAGATGAAAGAACCGGCTTCGATACGATCTGGAATTACTTTACACTTACCGGCTTTAAGTTTTTTAACCCCAGTAATTTCTATAGTCGGAGTGCCAGCGCCTTTAATTTTAGCACCTTGGGTGTTTAAATATTCGGCTAAGGCTAATACTTCTGGCTCGCAAGCAGCATTAGTAATAGTGGTTGTGCCTTTGGCTAAACTAGCGGCTAAGATAGCACTTTCAGTTCCAGTTACTGATATTTTAGAAAAAATAATCTCTCCGCCAGTTAATCCTTGAGGAGCTTCAAATATATATTTAGTTTTTGTGCATCTTACTTTTGCACCTAAAGATTCAAAAGCTTTAATAAACTGATCAATTGGGCGTTTTCCGATAATACAGCCTCCGGGATGAGGTAAATCTACTTTTTTATAACGAGCTAAAAGAGGGCCAACTAATAAAATAGAGGCTCTTAGCTGAGGAACTAGGTCTTTACTTAAATCTGTTTTGGGGCGCTTAGGAGGAGTAATTTTATACTTTCCCTTGCTTAAACGCTCTACCTTAGCCCCACAATCTTCAATAATTTCCAAAAGACGTTTAATGTCTTCTATTTCTGGAACATTTGTGACGGTTAGGGGTTGATCTGATAAAAAGGCAGCTGGTAAAATCTTTAAAGCGAAGTTTTTGGCTCCGTTTACTTTTATTTCACCTTTGAGCTTGTTGTTGCCTTGAATAATGAATTTTTCCATGTTAATATAATAGTATAATTTTTAAATAAAAGCAAGTGAGAAAAACAACACGAAAATACTACTTTTGGACAATTTTTATTATTTTTATTATTTTTGCCCCTCTTTTGATTTTATATACCGCTGGGTATCGTTACGACTTTGATGAAAATAAAGTTGTGGAAACTGGCAGCTTTTATTTTAAGACCCAGCCTAAGCAGGCTCAAATTTATCTTGATGGCGAATTATTAGAAGAAGATACTCCGGCTTTGTTGAATAATATTTTACCAGATGAGTATGAGGTGGTTTTAAGTAAAGATGGTTATGCGACTTGGTCTAAAAAATTAAAAGTAGAATCTGGAAAAACTAATTTTGCTCAGTTGGTAATTTTATTTAAAGATAGCTTACCAGAAGAAATTGATAAATATCCTACTGATTTACCAGAAGTAAAAGTTAGTGAGCTTGAAATAGACTTTGATATTGAGGTTAAGGGATATTCTTGGGATGAAGATCAAGAAAATTTATTGTATTATAATGAGTATGAAATTTGGACTTTTGATAGACAAGCAGAGTCTAAAGATTTGATTACTCGTCAAAGCTCTGTTATTTCTGAGGCTACTTGGCATCCTTTAGGTGGTTATGTTGTTTATAGTGACGACGAGGGCATTAAAGCAGTTGAACTGGATCAAAGAGATACCACTCAAATTTATACTTTAACAGACTTAAAAGGATCTAATTTAAGATTAGGTGATAAGGGTGAGTTTTTATACTTTGAAGTTGAAGATAAGAAATACAAGTTGGAGCTATACTAGCCTGCCTCTCCCCCCGCCCTCTCCACCTTCGTGGAGAGGGAGCTTTTTATTTAGATAAATATTCGCTTAGTGCTTCCTTCCAGTCACGGGCTGGAGGGAGTTTTGTATTTAGAAGAATAGAATATTCAGGGCGGGCAGCTGGTCGAGGGAATTCGCCTGAGGAACAGGGTTTTAAGGGAGTGGCGATTCCTTTAAGTTTAAATATTTCTTGGGTGAACTCGAACCAGGTAGCTTGGCCGGAATTAGTAGCATGGTAAATACCAAAAGACTGATCTAGAGCCTCGCGGGTTCTTTTAGCGACATCAATAGTGTAAGTTGGGCTGCCGGTTTGGTCGTTGACGACTTTAAGTTCTGGGTGCTTGGCTGATAACTCGATCATAGTATCAACAAAGTTCTTGCCATCTGGGCCGTATAGCCAGGCAATACGCAGAATATAATATTTATCTGTGTTTTCTTTAATAAGTTTCTCGCCCAAGGCTTTTGATTCGCCATATTTATTAATGGGGTCTATTTCGTTGAATTCTTCATTGTAGCCATCTTGTTTAGTGCCGTTAAAAATGTAGTCAGTACTATAGTGAACTAATACAGCGTCTAGCTCTTTGCATTTCTTGGCTAAATTACCAGGGCCTTGGCCGTTAACCTTGTTGGCTAACTCGAATTTTTCTTCACAGTCGTCTACGGCTGTGTAAGCAGCGGCGTTAATAACTAAATCTGGTTTTAACTCGCCTAAAACTTTGTCTACGGAATCGTAGTTAGCGATATCGATGGCTGGTAAATCTAAGCCAGTAGCGTTTGGAAATTCCTTAGCCAAAGCTTGGCCAAGCATTCCGTTGGCGCCGATGATAACCACCCTCGTCGGGAGACTCGGGTTATTTGCGGTCTTCATATTGTGTTTTGTAATAATCTTGGTAAGCTCCAGATTTTACATTTTTCCACCAAGCTTCGTTAGCTTTATACCAATCTATGGTTTCTTGAATCCCCTGTTCAAAAGAAATTTCTGGTTCAAAGCCTAATTCTTTTTTAGCTTTAGAATAATCAATGGCATAGCGACGGTCATGACCAGCGCGGTCTTTAACATACTCGATGCTAGACTCGTCTTTACCCATTAACTTTAAAATAGTATTAGTTAGTTCTAAGTTACTCTTCTCTGAGTTACCGCCTAGTAAATAAGTTTCGCCAATTTTACCTTTTTTGATAATAAGTTCAACTCCTTTATTGTGGTCGCGGACATGAACCCAGTCGCGGACATTTAAGCCGTCTCCATAAAGAGGGACTTTTTTACCTTCCATTAGGTTGGTAATAAATAAAGGAATGACTTTTTCTGGAAAATGATATGGTCCGTAGTTGTTGGAACAGTTAGAAATGGTTATAGGTAAACCATAAGTATGGTGATAAGCGTTTACTAAGTGGTCTGAGGCGGCCTTAGCGGCTGAATAAGGACTTTTAGGATCGTAAGGAGTTGTTTCAGTAAACTTCTCGTCTGAGTTTAATTCTAGGCTTCCAAAGACTTCGTCTGTAGAAACGTGGTGAAAACGCTTATTGTGTTTTCGAGCGGCCTCTAAAAGAGACTGAGTGCCCATGACGTTAGTTCTAATAAATTCAGTTGGCCCCAAGATTGAACGATCTACATGAGACTCGGCCGCAAAATGAACTACGATGTCGCAGTCAGCAACTAAAGGCTCAATGGCTTCATAATCACAAATATCAGCCTTAACAAATTTGTAGTTAGGATTATCTTGAACATCTTTTAAGTTTTCTAAATTTCCAGCATAAGTAAGTTTGTCCAAATTAACGATTTGATCTTCTGGATTTTTGTCCATCCAATAAAGAACAAAGTTGGAGCCAATAAATCCAGCTCCTCCGGTGACTAATAATTTCATAAATAAAAATAGTAAGCTAATTATCTTATAACCAGCTTACTATTTTTTGACTATTTTATCAAGTCTAAGTACCTAATTGCCAAGAAGAAAGATATTCTTTTTGTTCAGCAGTTAAAGTATCGATTTTTACACCCATAGTCTTTAATTTAAGACGAGCGATACCTTCATCGATCTTTTGAGGAACAACATATACTTTCTTTTCCATTTTCTTCCAATTCTTAGCCATGTATTCAGCAGATAAGGCCTGGTTAGCAAAGCTCATGTCCATTACAGAAGCAGGATGACCTTCAGCCGCAGCTAAGTTAATTAACCGACCTTCAGCTAAGACATTAATTCGACGGTTGTTTTTAAGAGTGTACTCCATAACAAATTCACGAACCGCTCTTTTCTTTTTAGCGTTTTTACGTAACCAAGTCATGTTAATTTCGTTATCAAAATGGCCAGAGTTACAAACTACAGCCCTGTCTTTCATAGCTTTAAAGTGATGACCATCTAAAACATTTAAGTCTCCAGTTAAGGTTACAAAAATGTCACCAATTTTAGCAGCTTCTTGCATTGGCATAACACGGAAACCATCTAGAGCAGCCTCTATAGACTTTAATGGATCAACTTCAGTTACAATAACATTACCACCTAGACCACGAGCTCTCATAGCGCAGCCACGGCCGCACCATCCATAACCAGCAACAACAATATTTTTACCAGCCATTAAAAAGTTAGTAGCCCGGATGATTCCATCCATAGTAGACTGACCAGTTCCATAACGATTGTCAAAGAAATGTTTAGTCTTAGCTTCGTTTACGGCAATAACAGGGAATAATAATTTTTTAGCTGCTTCCATAGCTTGTAAACGAACTACTCCGGTAGTAGTTTCTTCGGTAGAACCCCAAATTTCTTTAACTTGGCTCTTACGTTTAGAATGTAATATGGCAACTAAGTCTGCTCCATCATCCATAGTAATGTTTGGACGATGATCTAAAGCAGCGTTTAAATGTTTGTAATAAGTTTTTCTATCTTCACCAGTAATAGCAAAAACAGGGATGCCGTAGTCTTTTACTAAAGAAGCGGCCACGTCGTCTTGAGTACTTAATGGATTAGAGGCACATATAACTGTGTCTGCTCCACCAGCTTTTAAAGTCCGCATTAAATTAGCGGTCTCTGTGGTGACGTGAAGGCAAGCGCTAAGCTTCATGCCTTTTAATGGTTTTTCTTTTGTAAAACGTTCACGGATGCTTCTAAGCACATCCATTTGTTCTTCAGCCCACTCAATTCGCAATTTGCCTTGAGGAGCCAACTTGATGTCTTTGATGTCGTACTTCATAGATTGATCTCTTGGTTAAAATTTTGTTTATATCTTTTAATAAATTCTTCAATAGTGTAAGAGTGCTCTTGAGTACCCTGATGCTCAACAGCGTAAACTCCAGTTAAGCTAGCTAAATGGCCCATAGTTTCAAAGTCTAGATCATTTACTAAACCATAAATAATACCAGCCCTATAAGCATCGCCGGCGCCAGTTGGATCTAGCACAGCCTCTGCCTTAGCTGCTGGGATGTTTACTATATCATTTCCTGACTGAATAGTCGAACCCTCTCCGCCTTTAGTAGTAATCAAGATCTTAGTCATGGTTAAAATTTGCTCTTTGGTAAGCTCAGTATTTTTCATGACTAGCTCTAATTCATAATCATTAGTGATAAAAGCCTCAGAACCTTGAATTAAGGCGCGCATTTCTTCTGGCTGTAAAGCAGGAATTACTTGGCCTGGATCAAAAATATAAGGAATGTTTTGAGATTGATACTGATCTTGTAAGCTCATCATGTCGACAATATTACCAGGAGCAATTATCCCTATGCCCTTTTCTTTTATTTCAAAGTTACCTTCAGTGGCCATGGCGCCCATGTGAAAGCCAGTGATTTGATTATTGTCTTTATCAGTAATAATGTAAGCTCCGGGAGTTAAGTTATCTTCTAAGGTTCTTAAAAAAGACAAGTCGATATTTTTATCTTCTAGCCATTTTTTATAAGGACTAAAGTCTTTGCCAATAGTGGCCAGAATTGTTGATTGAAGATTTAAAAGACTAAGGCTGTAAGCAATGTTACCAGCTGTGCCTCCAAATTTTTCGTTTAATGAGTCGATATTGAAGCTAACGCTAAGTTGATGTATTTTATCGGGAAGGATATCGTTTTTAAAATATCCAGAGTAGTTCATAATCCGGTCATAAGCCAGAGAACCAGAGACGTAAATTTTCATTAAGCTAATTTCTTTTTACTAATCTTTTTTATTTCTATGTTAAATTCTTGAATAGCTTCGTCGATACGAGGGTCAAACTTTTTATATAAACCTGTTTCTCGAACAGTAACTTGAGCATCTAAAAGAGAATCGATTGTTCCGGCGTCGATCCAAGGCTCAGTTAGTTTACGAACATCTAATTCGCCCATGTCTAAATAAGCCTTATGAAGATCAACAATTTCTGTTTCCATACGCTTACTTGGAGTTAGATTTTTAGCAATCTCGCAAACTCTATTATCGTAAACATAAAGACCAGGAATAATAAAGTTACTTTTTGGCTTCTCGGGTTTTTCTTCAATAGACAAAACTTTCATTTGATCATCAAACTCTACAACACCACTTCGTTCTGGATCTGGAACTTCTAGAGCGAAAACACGTCCGCCCTTCTCAAAGCTGCTTATGTCTTCAGAAACATCGTCGGCAAAAATATTATCACCTAAAACCATGGTCACATTATCATCATCCATGAAATGCTCACCGATAACAAATGCCTCGGGCAATCCCTTGGGAACACGCTGGACATCAAAAACAACTCGAATGCCTTGGTTTTTAAAAGTAGAACCTAAAAGATTTAAAAATTGCCCAGCATGGTCTGGGGAGACAATCATTAAGATTTCTTCAATTCCAGCCTTAACTAAGGTGTTAAGCGGATAAAAGATCATTTGTCGATCATAAATCGGCAAAAGCTGCTTACTAGTAGTGGCAGTTAAGGGAAAAAGTCGAGTAGCTGTTCCTCCGGCTAAGATGATTCCTTTCATAGTTTACTTTTTGTTAATTTTATGATTTAATTATAGCACTAAAGTAATACAAGTCAAATATGAAAACCGCGGCAGTCATACCTGCTTATAATGAGGGGAATAATATAAAAAATGTCTTAAACGAAGTTAGTCAATTTGTTGATGAAATTATTGTAGTTGATGATGGATCTGAAGATGAGACCTATGAAATAATAAGTAATTATCCAGTTAGAGCTTTAAGACATGAGATTAATCTAGGAAAAGGCGCGGCTATGAAAACTGGCTGTGAGGCAGCTTTAAAGCTAAATTGTGATGTTATTTTATGCTTAGATGCTGATGGCCAGCATAAACCTGATGATATTCCAAGATTTTTAGAAAAATTACAACAAGATAATGATATAGTTTTTGGATCTAGAACGATTGGAAGAAATATGCCGTTAGCCATGTTTTTAGGAAATAAGTTTTTATCTGCAGCAATTTGCAGATTATTCAAAGTTTATTTAAGTGATACTCAATCTGGTTTTAGGGCTTTTACTAAAAGTGCTTATGAAAAAATGCGCTGGGAAAGTAATGATTATTCTGTGGAAACTGAAATGATTATTAATATGGCAAAAAATAATCTACGCTTTAAAGAAATAGAGATTGACACAATTTATCATGACAATTACAAAGGAACAACCCCGGTTCACGGGATGCAAATATTTTTAAAAATCTTAAAGTGGAAATTTCTATGATGACAACTATTCAATTAATCGCAGCTTTATTTGGCTTATTTATGGCCTACTTAACTTTTACTAATTACAAACGTAAAACATTTAATCGTTATCAGTTTATTGTTTGGGAGATTTTATGGCTAGGTTTTTTTCTAGTAACTTTATTGCCTGATAAATTTAATTTTATTACTGAGCAGCTGGGTATTGCGGATGCTTTTAAGTTATTTTCTATCTTAGCCTTTGTAATGATTTTATTTTTAGTATTTCATAATTATATTTTAATTACTCGAATTGAAAAGAAAATTGAAAGAAAAATAAGGGACAAGGCTTTAGAAAAAATTGCTGACAAAGAATAAATGAAAATTTTAGTATTTTCTCCATACTACCCGCCTCATGTAGGTGGCTTAGAAACTCATTCTCTAGAATTTAATAAATATTTAAAAAACAAGGGGAATGATATTACGGTTTTCACCCCTGATTTACCCTCTGTTGAGCAGACTGATATTATTAGATATCCAGCCTGGGAAATTGTAACTAACTACCCCCTTCCTAAGTTTTGGTCTTTAAGATTTTGGAAATTATTTTTAGGATTATTTAAAAAAGACTTTGATTTAGTTATTTCTAGAACTAGGTTTTTTAATACTTCTTTAATAGCCTTATTTTATTCTAAGCTTACTAGAACAAAGTGGGTACACATAGAACATGGTTCTGATTATGTCACGGTTAGTAGTCGCTTAACTAGTTTTTTATCTAGACTGTATGACGAAATATTTGGTCGAGCTGTTTTTAAATTTTCTACTTTAAATATTTCTATTTCCGGAGCAGTGCAAAAATTTGTTTATAAATTTAATAAACGTCCTTCTCCTATAATTTATCGTGGCTTAGAGTTTTCTAGGTATGATCAAGTACAACCACAAGAGAAGAGTGACAAAATTAGAGTTTGCTGGGCCGGAAGAATGTATAAGTGGAAGGGCGTAGATAAAACCATTGAGGCTTATGATTTATTGCCAGAAGAAATTAAAAACAAAATAGAGCTGGTTTTAATTGGCGACGGAGAAGACAGAGCTAGATTAGAAGAAAAAGCAAATAAAAATATTATTTTCACCGGACTAGTGACAGAAGAAGAAGTAGTTAGCTGGTTAAAGTCGGCAGATATTTATTTACACACTTCTTTTCATGGAGGCGGGCTTTCTACCTCTTTATTGCAGGGAATGTATTGTGAAAATGCGATTATCTCTAGTCCTTACGAAGGAGCAAATGAGGTTATTAATGATAAAACAGGATTATTAATAGATTTAAAAGCTGAGGAAATTAAAGACAATCTGATAAGGCTTGTAAATAATGAGGAGCTAAGAACTGACTTGGCTAGAAAAGCTAAGCAAGAAGTGTTTGAAAAGTTTAAATGGGAAAATTCTATTGAAAAATATATTAAAATTTTTGAAGATTTATGTGCGGAATAGTTGGAAAGATTAATTTAGATCAGTCCCCTGTTTCTGAAAAAGAAATTGCTTTGATGACAGAAAAAATATCTCATCGTGGACCTGATGCAGATGGGCTTTATGTTAAGGATAATATTGGCTTAGGACATAGAAGGTTGTCTATTATTGATTTATCAGAAACCGGCAGCCAGCCAATGAATGATTCGGAAAAAAATATTTGGATTACTTTTAATGGAGAAATTTATAATTATTTAGAGTTAAAAAAAGACTTAGAAGATAAATATGATTTTAAATCTAGCTCTGATACAGAAGTAATTATTTATTTATATAAAGAATACGGAGTTGATTGTTTAAAATATTTACGAGGAATGTTTGCTTTTGCCATTTGGGACGAAAAAAAGCAGCTATTGTTTTGTGCCAGGGATAGATTAGGGCAAAAGCCTTTTAAGTATTATATGGATGACAAAAAATTTGTTTTTGCTTCTGAGCTTAAGGCAATTTTAACTCAAGAAGTTAAGCCAGAGCTTGATTGGGAGGCGATAAGTCATTATCTATCTATGCAATACTGCCCTACTCCGTTGACTGGTTTTAAAAATATTAAAAAACTTCCGCCAGCTAGTTATTTAATTTTAAAAGATGGGAAAATAGAAATAAATAAATATTGGGAAATAGATTATAGTAAAAAACAAACCTTGTCTGAAGATGAGTGGAAGAAAAAGATTTTAGCCAAGTTAAACGAATCCACTAAGTTAAGAATGCGGGCAGACGTGGAAGTAGGAGCGTTTTTATCTGGTGGAGTTGATTCTTCAGCCGTGGTTCACTTTATGGCTCAAAATTCTGATAAACCAATTAATACTTTTTCCGTTGGTTTTGATGAAGAAGAATTCAATGAACTACCGCAAGCTAAGCTTATTGCTGATAAATATAAAACCAATCACCACGAATTAAAAGTTGATACTAGTAACCTAGAAGAGTTAATTCCTAAATTAGTGGAATTATATGAAGAGCCTTATGCAGACAGCTCTATGATTCCGACTTATTTAATTTCTGAGATTACTAACCAGAAAATTAAAGTGGTTTTAAATGGCGATGGCGGGGATGAGAACTTTACTGGATATCCAAGATATAAGTATTTATTAAAAGAAAAATACTTGCCAAAAATAAATTGGCCGTTTAATAAAAATACTTTTGGTTATCGATTGCAGCGATTAATGTCTAAAGAGGGTTATTATAAATATTTTGCTTATTTTACTGATGCAGAAAAAAATAAATTGTTTAATAAAGAATTAATTTCTAGTAATGAAAAATTTGATGTGAGGGGAAATAATTTAGATGATTATTTCAAAGCAGATTTAAATACTTATTTGTTAGACGATTTATTAGTCAAAGTTGATATAGCAAGCATGGGTGTAGGCGCAATTGAATTACGCTCGCCTTTTTTGGATTATGAATTTATGGAGTTAACTGCCCAAATTCCAGCTAAGTTAAAGCCAAATAAATATATTTTAAAACAATCTTTAAAAGGAATCTTACCTGAAGAGATTTTATTTGGAAAAAAACGAGGCTTTTCTATTCCAATGCTAAAATGGATGAAGGAAGATTTAAATAAGTTTGCTAAAAAAACTATTGATTCTGGATATTTACTGAAAAATGATTTAATGAATCGTGAAGAATTAGAAAAATTATATAATAACTTAGATAATCATAACAACTTATACGATGCGTATAAAGTTTGGACTTTGATGCTGTTAGAATTATGGCTAGCTAAATATTTTTAGTTCCCATAGTAGTAATACCAGCAGAGGTTTGATGTTCATAAGCCTCAACATCTTGAAGACTGGCGTCTTGATACCACTTTTCAATATCTTCTTTATAGTAATAATTACTTTTGTGAGTAGCTAAGACATCAAAAGTGTCGTTGAATTTATTTATGAACGGACTATCGGCATAATAGTAAAATGGAATGCGGGTAGCTATGTTTTTTAGCTTTATTTTGGCTAAACCAATTTGTAAATAATTAATTCCATGAACAACTACAGCTGGTGGAAAGCACAGTGGTTTTAAAATTGCTGCGGGAATTTTTTTAGTAATTACTCGAACTGGTTCGTAAAAATAAATGGCTCGAGCGTTTTGTCTACGAGAATAAACCCAGATAGTCATTTTTCCGCCAGGCTTTACTTTTTTAACTAAAGCGTCAAAACCTTTTTGCGGATATGGCAGGTGGTGCAAAACTCCAATAGACATTACTGTATCAAAGAAATTATCTGGAAAAGGAGGATTGTAAATATCAGCCTGAAGGATTAAAACATTGTCCATGTCCTTATTTAGCTGATAAGCCTTAAAAGTAGTGTCTCCAATATCTAAGCCAATAACTACTTTAGCGTTGCATCGAGCGGCAGCCTTAGTAAAACGACCAGATCCACAACCAGCATCTAAGACTATTTTGTCTTTTAAAGTTTCAGGAGTAGTATACGGTTTTACAAAATGAAGGAAATTTTTCATTTCATAATCAGGATCTTCGTCATAAATAGTATTCCATTCGTAAGCAAAGCTCTCAGCGTTTCTAAGCTGATGCTTTAACTCCTTAGTCTTAACTGCTGTTTTATTTTCTTCTAATTCTTGAACTATGTACTCGGGTAGAGAATAGTCTTTTAACTTGGCTCTAAAAAATGGTAATTTATTGATTCTAAGATCGTTAATTAAAAAATAAGGAATTCCATCAATAATGGGGTACCACTGATTATCTTCAGTAACTAATAAGCCATTAGTTACTTTTTCTGAATCTTCTTTAAAAGGTATTAGGTTAAGGCTTTTCTTAGTCTTGGGGCAGACTAATAATTCAATAAATTTTTTATACATCTTGATTGTTTTGGTTAAATATGGTTTATTTATTATATATTAATATTGATATACAGTCAAAATGAAAAAGAAAATAATCCTCTTAGATAGAGATGGAATTATAAATGAAGATTTAAGTTATGTTCATAAGATAGAAGATATTGTTTTTCTGGATGGTATTTTTGATCTTTTGAGGGTGTTACAAGAAGAAGGATATAGATTATATATTGTAACTAATCAATCTGGTATTGGGAGGGGTTATTATACTGAAGAAGATTTAATTAAATTAAATAAGTGGATGCTGGGTCAATTTAAGAAAAGGGATGTTGAGATTAAAAACATATTTTATTGCCCACATGTTTCTGGGGATAAGTGTGCTTGTAGGAAGCCAAAAATAGGCATGGTTAAGGAGCTATTAAAAGAAAAAGATATTGACCATGAGAATAGTTGGGTTATTGGAGACAAAGACTCTGATACTCTTTTTGGTAAAAGTTTACATTTTAAGACAATTAGGGTAAAATCAGAGTATGATCATGAAGTGAGCGCGAATTTTGAAGTAGATAAAATAATTGAAATTAAGAGTATAATTAAATAATTTATGAAAGAATTAATAGGCCTATTAAACGAACTAGATCTTAAGGAAGTTGAAAATTTAGCTGAAGAAATAAAAGATTGCTTTTTAAAGGGTAATAAATTATTTATTTGTGGTAATGGCGGTAGTGCTGCTCAATCCCAGCATATGGCTGCTGAGTTAATAGGAAGATTTGAAATCAAAAATAGAAAACCCTTACCAGCTATTAGCTTAACTGTGGATACCTCTAATTTAACAGCGATAGCTAATGATTTTGGATATGACACTGTTTTTTTAAGACAATTCCAGGGATTATATAAGAAAGGAGACTTGATTTTAGGATTATCTACTTCTGGAAATTCTGAGAACATAATTAAATTGTTTGAGTATGCTAAGAAAAAAGAAATTAAGACTTTAGCCTTATTGGGAAGAGATGGAGGAGAAATGAAAGAATTAACTAATGATTATATAATAGTAAATAATCAAAAATCGTGTAGAATACAAGAGGTTCATCTTTTTGTAATCCATGAAATCTGCAGATTATTAGACAATAATTTTAAACTCGATAAAAATGAATAAAAAAATTGGAGAATCAATAAAGAATTTGAAAATTCTTGTTATAGGTGATGTTATGCTTGATGAGTATTTAGAGGGGCCTAGTAAAAGAATTTCGCCTGAGGCGCCCGCCCTAATTATTAATAACCCAAAAACTCAATGTGGATTAGGAGGAGCTGGTAATCTAGCTTTGAATATGAAAAAATTAGGGGCTAAAATAGATTTAGTTTCAGTTGTTGGTGATGATGAATCTGGTGAGGTACTAAAAAAAATAGCTGGTGAGGAAAAAATTAATTTTGACCCAATAGTGGTAAATAAAAGATTTACCACTAGAAAGCAAAGGGTTATATCTGGAAATCGACAGATTTTACGACTTGATTTTGAACATACAGATGAATTATCTAAAGAAACAGAAGATAAGGTTTTAGACCTTTTAAAAAAATATAAAAAAGATGAATTTGATGGAATAATTTTATCAGATTATAATAAGGGCTTTTTTACTAAAAAAATAAATGACTTTATTAATGAAAATTTTGAGGCTATAAAATTTGCAGATATAAAACCAGAAAATGCTAAAATTTTTAAAGGTTTTGATTTTATTAAAATGAATATTAAAGAACTGCAAAGATATTTTGCTGATAAAATGATAATTGAGAATACCGATGAATTTTTAGAAAAAAATGCAGCAACCATCATTAAGCACTTCCCTAACCTATTTTTAACCAGAGGAGCCGAAGGAATGTCTTTTTTCTTTAATAAGGATAAAATCTTTCATGATCGAGTAGCTGCTAAATCAGTATTTGATGTTACTGGAGCAGGAGACACAGTGACTTCTGTGTTCTTAACATACTATTTAGCCTCAAAAAATATAGAAGACTCTGTGCAAATAGCAAATAAGGCTGCTTCTTATATAATTTCAAAACCAAAATGTGCCGCAATTAATTTGTCTGAACTACAAAATCTCTATGATCCGATTAATAATAAAATTGTAAAATCTGATAAGGCTTTAGAGGAAGTAATACAAGACCTAAAGAAACAAGGTAAAAAAGTAGTGCTAACTAGTGGTTGTTTTGATTTTGTACATAACGGACATATTTATTGTTTTCAAAGAGCAAGTAGCTTGGGCGATGTATTAATTGTTGGAATTAACGCTGATGCTAGGATAAAAGAATTAAAAGGCGATGATCGGCCAATACTAGACCAAGATACTAGGGCTTATATATTAGCTGGCTTAGGCTCTATTGATTATGTAACTATTTTTGAAGAAGATACCCCAGCCGAATTAATTGATAGAATAAAACCTGATGTTTTTGTTAAAGGAGGAGATTATGATATTTCTAAGTTACCCGAGGCTCCAAATGTTAAAAATGGTGGTGGACGAATAGTTATTATAAAACCAGATGAAGATGGTCAAACTAATTCTTCTTCTGCGATAATAAATAAAATAAAGAATGGAAAATAAAAGTTGCCTTTGTTGTAATAATAATTTAGAGTTTTCTTTTGAAAAAGACGAGCTATTTAAAAAATATGATTTTTTTAAGTGCGAGAAATGCGGCTTTGTAAGAGTCCTTTCTTATCCGTCTACTGACGAATTAAGCGAATATTATAATAAGCAATACGGAGTTCAGCTTTGGCAAAAAAATAAAGTGATTAAAAAAATTAATTACATCATTCCCCTATTAAAAAAATATTTGCCAGAAGGTAATAAAGTTGTGGAAATAGGCTGCTCTTATGGATATGCGCTTAATGAATTAAAAAAGAATAATTATCAGGTCAAAGGCATTGAATTATCTAAGGAAACTGCTGAATTTGCAAAAAATGAATTTGATATTGAAATAATCCAGGCTAATTTTGATAATTTTGTATTAGAGGGTGAAACCCAGGCTGTTTTTTTATTAGATGTTATGGAACACCTTACTGATTTAGATAAGCTTATGGAAAATTTGAAAAAAAATTTAAGTAGTAATGGCTTACTTGTTTTGACTCTGCCAAATGTTGACTCTACTGAATTTAAAATGCTTGGGAAAGATTGGGCCTGGGTTACTCCTCCGGCTCATTTAAATTACTTTGGACATGAATCAATTAAAAAATTTCTAGGAAGATATAATTTTGAAATGGTACATTACGAAACATTTCAAGGTGATTTAACTGGTAATATTTTATTTCATATTTGGTATGCCTTAGAGAAAAGAATTTTTTATAGTTTAAAACATATTATAGGACAAGAAAGAATAATAAAATATAAAAATAAAGTTGCTAAAAATCTCAAAAAAGCTGAGGAAGAAAATGAACAAGAATTAGATGGATTGAATAATTTTGTTTATAAATTTACAGAATTATTTAATTTTATCCTAAAGCCTTGGAATAAAAAAAGGTATAAAAAATTAAAAGGACCAACCGTCTTTTTAATTGCTAAACTAAGTTAATTTCTATGAAAAAAATAGTAAAGCATGTTTTACAATTTTTATTAAAAGTTTTTATTTATATTTATCCTAAGAAAAAATATAATCAAGATCCAAAAACTATCTTAATCATGCATACTAAAACTCTGGGATTGGGTGATTTGATTATGGATATGCCAGCCTTATATTTAATTAGAGAAAAATACCCTCAAGCAAAAATTATATTGCTATTGGAAATAAAAGATTTTATGGAAGGTTCAAAATTATTTGATGAAATCCATATTTTACCTAAGGGCTTATTTAAAAGAATATTATTTCTAGCTAAATTTAAAAAAGCTGATTTAATGATTTTTTTAAACAAAGCCTTAAATCATCCTTTTTGGATGTTGGTATTAAGACCTAAAAATTTTATAGGTTATATTTATAATTGGCAAGTAAAAGCTAATTTTGAAATTAAATCTTACCTGTTTGTGAATGATCACTACTATAACATGCCTATAAATGTGACTAAAGCCTTGGGTTGCGCACCAGATGATTTTGATTTAAAGATGTCGCGCTTGGAAGAATTTTATGTTTCTGAAGAAGATAAGACAAAAGTAGAAAATTTATTAAAAGAAAATAAAATAAATAAAGAGACTGACAAAATTATTTGTATTAATCCACATGTTAATTGGGATACTAGATGTTGGCCTTATCAAAAATATATTGAATTAATAAATAAATTAGTAGAAGAGCCAGGAATTAAAGTGGTTGTCACTGGAGCCGGAGGAGATGTAGAGACAATAGATAAGATTGAAAAAGAAGTAGGCAATAAAGTTACCTACTTTACTAATTTGTTAAATCTAAAAAGATTACCCTATTTTTTAAAAATAGCTGATGTTCTAATTTCCGGAGATTGCGGACCAATGCATATAGCTTCGGCAATGAATACTTATACTATTTCATTATTTGGCCCCACTGAGGCAAAAGATAGGATATCTCCAGCATTACTTAATGAAAAAGCTTTTTATTTTTGGCCAAAAGAAAAGTGCTCTAAAGCGCCTTGTTATGATTTAGAAAATATTCCTGAATGCGAGCGTTGCAAGGTTATTGATAGTATTAGCGTGGATGAGGTATATGATAAAGTAATGAAATTAATATGATGAAAATTTTATTAGAATTATTAAGAGGTAAAACAATTTCTCGAATATTGCAAAATTTAGAATTTTCAAAAATTCTTTTAACTGGAAATGGAATTGATTTAGGGGCTAAGTCAAAAAAATCTTCTTACTATCGATTTTAAAAATTGTCAGAAGGGATAAACATTAAATTTACTGATTTAATAACTGAGTCTGAAGATATTATTAAAATGGATTTAGAGAAAACGATTCCTATTGATAGTAATTCTCAAGATTTTTTAATTTTAAGTAATGTTTTAGAGCATTTATACGACCATAATAATTGTGTTTCTGAGTCTTTTAGAGTTCTAGAGGAAAAGGGTGTATTAATAGGGTCTGTTCCTTTTTTAAAAGAAGTTCACCCTGATCCAAATGATTATTTTAGATATACTAACCAAGGTCTAGAAAGAATTTTTCTTAAGGCTGGTTTTAAAAAAGAAAATATAAAAATAAAGCCATTGGGATATGGTCCAGTAACTGCCGGCTTTCATTTATTTACACCTGTTCTAAAAATAAAATTATTAATAGCGGCCATGTATTGTGTCTCTATTTCTTGTGATAAAATATTAAATGTTATTTTTGGAAATACAAAATACTCTCATTACGTCAAAAAATTTAATTTTCCTTTAGGTTATTTTTTTATCTGTGCTAAGTAATAACTTAATTTTAGACATCCAGAGATCAATATTCTCTAAATTCTCTATTCGATTATTTTTACTGGGATTAGCCTCTGCTAGTCCTCCATTATTTGAGCTTAGGACGGGAATTCCAAGTAAATTAGACTCTGTGGCTACGCGGCCATAAAATTCTTGCCAACGCGAAGGCATTAAGATGATTTTTGTTTGCTTATAAATCTCTAAAACATCTTTTTCCCAAGGTAAGTAAGTTATGTTTTTAACCTGTTTTTTATGTTGTTTGGGCCCAACTATTAAAAATTGTTGCTGAGGTAGCTTAGAAGCTAATTTTAGGACAATATCAAAGCCTTTAGCACCATATTCCCCGCCAATATAAGTGATATATTTTTGTTCACTGGGGTCTAATTTAAAATCAATAAATCTTTGTTTATCTATTTCCGGATAAATAACCGTTGAATTTAAATTAAATTTATCTTTTAAATATTTTTGAACAAACACAGAGTTAACTATTAATTTATCTGCATTCTGTAAAGTTGCTAAGTTTAACTTTTTATACTTTTTAACACTTAAATACTCAATAATATTTTTTATCGCTTTTAAGAATTTTCTAAATCCTTGCTCATAATTTTTTAAAATATTTAATTGGGTTTCATCACGCAGATAATAATGATACTTGATGTTATGTTTAATTAAAAATTTTGCTATATAAGGAGCAAGTAGAGTTTGAATGATTACATGATCGCAATTTTTTATTTCTTTAATATTTAAGTTGAGTTTTTTAAAAACAAATTTTTGATTTATACAATCTTGAATAAATCTGGAAAATGAAACAACATATTTTAAACTATAATTTTTTACTTTTATTTTTTCCTTATTAAAATCCCCCTTAGGGTAATAATGATCAAAGGTAATGGCTGCTACTTCT
>CAZNEH010000013.1:28469-29982 GCA_964572175.1 uncultured Gammaproteobacteria bacterium | reverse complement strand
GGCTCTAGAAGAAGCAGGTGGTCAACTTTATTCAGACTTAAGATTAACAGCTGATTATTCTAAAGAAAATATTAGCTATAAACTTAAGAGTATAATTTAGAAGAAGAGACTGCTAATTTGAAAGTGAATTTTAATGAGGAGGCAGTGATTCATGCTGAGTCTTCTGTCTTAGATAAAAATAATTTAATGGGTAAAACTTCTGAAGATGTAATCTCTTATTTGGAAGACTTACCAGAAATTGAGTCTGCGACTGTAGAATTTTCTCCGGCCTGGGTAACTAAAGTGCCAAATATTGAAGGAAATATTAAAATTATTGTGCAGTAAATATGCCAGAACCGACAAAAAGACCCTCTTTGGTTGAGCAAACAGAGTTAGATGAAACATATCCTGATAGAATGGATGCTATTTCTCGTAGAAAAGATTCTTTAAAGCCTGCATTAGAAGGTGCTGAGGTCCTAAGAGAGTCTTATGACGATACCGTAATGGACAGCCTACAAGATTTGGGAGAGTTTTTAGATGATATAGCTTATAATCCTTCATACATAAGAGAGCTACCTTCTTTTTTAGATGTTGTTAGATCTATAGAGGGCAAAAGAATGAATAATAAAACTGAGTTTCATAGTGCGGTTATGGCAGTTTCGGGGAAAATTGATAATTTATTAGAAATGGACTTGCCAGATGATAGCAAGAAAAAACTGGAAGGATTACAAGGATTACTCTTTGATACTTTAGAATAATCTTGACGTAAAATAAAAAAGGTGCTATATTACTTTGTTATATAGCTCTTTTTATTTGGAGTTGTTTAAAGGGTATTAAATATAATACCTTGTAATCAACTCCAAAAGTGCAGGCCGTAAAGCACTATAAAAATAGCCAAAAAATGTGCACGGCAACTACCTCTCTATCCTCGTCCCCTTCATCTTCGCGGCCCTGTGTCTCGGGCAATGGGTCATCCCCAAGATCACCAGCAGGAAGCTGCCGGTCATCGCCCTGGCCGCACTCTTCCTTGTCGGCTGGGTCCTGTACCTGCCGACCATGATCGTGGACCTGGGCTGGCCTCGACCCCACGAGCACTTCATCATGTTCAACGCCATGCCGGCCTTCCTGCTCTTCGGCGTCCCGCTGATCGGAGGAATTCTCACCCCCCTGATGACCCTGGGCCTGATGGACAAGCTCCTCTCCTGGTTGCCGAACACCCGTTCGGAGCCGGAAGAGCTGCCTCTGCCCGACTGGATCGTCGGCGCAGGCCAACTCTAGGGACCTCATCACCCCCGCCCTCTCGTGCGCCGCTCTCTTCGGAGACGCGGCCGCGAGGGGCCCGGCCTCGCCTTCGACTTCGTCTTCAGACGAGTCGAGGCGGGGTTCTTTTTTTATAATAAAATCCCAAATCCAAATGTCAAAATTTATTTTTGTGTGGTTCTTATCTATTTGCCGCGGGTACGGAGCCCCGCGGCTATAAGCAGGAATTAGTATACTGCTGCATACTTTTTATTACTTTTACCCGCGGAGCTCT
>CAZNEH010000013.1:0-28459 GCA_964572175.1 uncultured Gammaproteobacteria bacterium | reverse complement strand
GAAAACTAATCTAGGAACGTGGTTGGAAATAGCCCTATTAAATGTTATTTTTTATTATAAATTCACACATTTTTTTTTTTACCCGCGAAGCTCTGCATCCGCGGGAATAAAAAAATGTGTGAATTTATAATAAAAAATAACCCTTAAAAGGGCTATTTCCAACCACGTTCCTAGATTAGTTGTCCTAACCACGCCACCGTCCGGTAACAGTTCGGAATACAGGTTTTTGTACTTATATATTAACATACTATTTTTTTTGTCAATGGATAAAAAAAATCCGACGCGCGACTCAACCTATGATGGGGTTAAGCCGCGGCCGGGGGTGGCGAGGATTCCTAGTCCTGGCCTTGTTCGTGTGCGGCGAGATGCTCGCGGAAGAAGGCAGCAGCGTGGAATCGCCGACTCTCCTTGGACTCCTGAATGAGGCGCTGGAGCTGGTTAGCGCTAAGACCATTGAGAACACCGGCTCGCTCGATCACTCCTGGCCCGACGTGGACCAAGGCCCTCATGAGATGCTCTCCCTTGAGGTTGCGAAGGAGGTGAATTCCGTCCTCCCTGGGTCCCCACTCAGTTCCTTCCATGAGATACTGGAGCATCGAGTCCTGATCACCGAGAATGGAGAGAGCGTTGAGGGCGATCTGACTCAGGCCATGGCGATGCTTGTACTCCTCGATGATCTTGAGAGCGAACTCGCGATCTTCGCCGATGGCGTTTTCGAGGAATTCTCGCGAGACATTGTTCTGGTGGTGCCAGAGGTAGTACCAGACCAGATCGTTGTTGGACTGGACGTCCAAGAGCTGATCGATGTCCCAGGCCCGGAACCGGAAGGGATAGGTCCTGAGCTTGAAGCGACCATCTTCAGTAAGGTGACTGATCACCAGACCGTCGATGTTAACCTCTCGCACGAACCCGAAGTAGTGCGGGACATTAGGCCCGTCTCGGTAAATATGGACGGCCTGTCCGCGAAGGAACAGGTTGGGCTCGGCGCCGAGGAGGATTCGAAGTTCTTGCGCTCCTTCTTCAACCTCCCTGATCAGAGCGTCCTTCTGCGCGGTCGTGAGCCTACTGAGCTCCCCATTCTTGACGAGAAGCTGCATCCGAAGATGGGCGTCTCCTGTTTTTTCGGGGCTACGCTTGTCGATGGCTCGACCATCGGGAGTCACTACGACAGTGAGTCTGCGGTTACCGCTAGACTCTCCTTTGTTGCTGAGCATGTTTCCCTCGTTCGGGTCTGTGTGGTTAACGAGCGTCCTCGCTTGTTCGAAATGAACACGGGGCAAGACAGGTGGGAAGCCTTCTTGCAATCACGGGGTCCCTTAAGGACAAATCTGCATACTTGGTATGCCGGGACTTTTCGACGTCTCGAAAAGATGATTAAAATTAACATGTTGACGTAAAAATGTCAATTCTTTTTATATAAAAAAATCCGACGCGCGACTCAACCTATGGTGGGGTTAAGCCGCGAGCCGGGGGTGACAAGGGCGCTACTCCTCGTCTTCTTCGTCTTCGCCGAGGAGCTCACGGAAGATGGCAGCATTGTCGGACCGATTATCCTCCAGGCACTTCGCCAGAGCTTGACGGAGCTGGTCCTCATCGAACTCCTTGAGAACATCAGCGGTTTTGACCACGCTTGGCTCAGCGTGAGCCAAAGCCTGGATCAGGCGCTCTCCGGTGAGAGCACTGAGCAGGAGGCAGCCATGATCCCGATCATGTGTCTCGAGGACCCGATCCAGAATGAGCTCCTCATCACCCAGGATGAGGGCGATGTCATTCTGGCGCGCATTGTTCCACTGATAGTGCGCGTAGAGCTCGCGACCAAGCCCTTCGTCTCTGTTGATGACCCGCTGGAGAAGCTCGTTACTGGGCCCCTCCCAGTCCAGGTAGACGTATACCAGGGCCTTCCATCCGCGCTGACCTAGGAACTCCTCGACTTCCCAGCCGTTGGCGTAGAGGAAGCTTCGCGCACGCATCAGGCCGTTTGGCTGGATGTACTTGATGCGAATGAGGTCGTCGGTGGAGCGAATGACGATGCCGTAGTAGACTTCGTCGCTGTCGTCGTTGTCCTTGTAGACCTTGACCACATCGCCCTTCTGGAGCTCGTCTGGTTCGATGCCGAGGAGAGCGAGACCCTCCTGGTGCATCAGGTCGAAAGCAGCCCGGGCGCTGTCACGCTGAACAGGGGTGAGGGGTCCGCCGACCTGCGCCAGGTTGACGAACATGCTGATCCCGACATCTTCGGAACGGAGGTCCTTGCCGTAGTTGCGAGGATGGACCACTCCGTCTGCGCTGACGACTGCAGCGCGCTTGTGGACGGGAGACTTGGGATCACTTCGGTAGATGGGAACTTGCATGAGACATGCTTCCTTTTGCGGTTTTTTTTAGGGGGTGCGGTGCCATAGACGGTAGGAAAAATCCGTCAGGCAATTTCGGTGCCCAGAGGGCAAATTTCCCGGTTAAGGGACTATTTAAAATATCATATTGACGAAAAAATGTCAATCCTTTATAATGAACTTAATAGCGATTGAGATAGCTACCAACTATCTTCCGAAAGGACCGCAAGGCTAAGCTATATTAATGAAGTGTCCCGAGTTTACCTCGGGAAATCTGGGTGGAACCGTCCAAATATGGACCCCGAGAAATCGGGTTTTTTTATTTAAAAAATATTAAATATGCCAGCCCTACCCCTAAAGGGGCAGGACATTAATTACTTAATTTAATGTCCCCCTGCTTTAGCGGGGGGACTGAAAAATAATATAAATATATGCAAAAAAATTTAGAAGCAATTAGACACTCTTTAAGCCATGTAATGGCTATGTCTGTATTAAAGCAATTTCCTAAGGCTAAATTAGGAATTGGACCAGTAATAGAGAACGGGTTTTATTATGATTTTGAGCTAGACCGTCCCCTAACCCCGCAAGACGTGAAAAAGATTGAAAAGCAAATGAAAAAGTATTTGTCTCAAAACTTAGAATTTACTAAAGAAGAAGTAAGTGTAGCTAAGGCAAAAAAAATGCTAAAGAGCGAGCCTTATAAATTAGAGTTATTAGAAGATATTAAAAAGCCTTCTTTCTATTCTAGTGGCGAGTTTACTGATCTATGTGCGGGCCCTCATGTAAAATCTACAAAAGAGATCAACCTGAAGGCGTTTAAATTAATGAATGTAGCAGGTGCTTATTGGCGCGGTGATGAAAAAAATAAAATGCTGCAACGTATTTATGGAGTTGCTTTTGAAACTCGGGAAGAACTTGATCATCATTTAAAGATGTTAGAAGAAGCTGAAAAAAGAGACCATAAAAAACTAGGCCAAGAGCTAGGATTATTTACTTTCTCAGAACATGGACCAGGTTTCCCAATCTTTTTAAACAACGGCTTAGTAATTTGGGAAGAGTTGTTAAAATATTGGCGCCAAGTACATCGTAAATATGATTACCAGGAGATTAAAACTCCGATGATGTTTAATAAATCTTTATGGAAAATTTCTGGACATTGGGATTACTATCGAGAAAACATGTACACTTCTAAGATTGAAGACCAAGACTTTGTGATTAAACCAATGAACTGCCCAGGTGGAATGCTGGCTTATAAAAACGAAATGCATTCTTACAAGGAATTACCTTTGAAAGTGGCAGAGATCGGCCAAGTACATCGTTATGAACGCTCTGGTACTTTGAACGGCTTATTAAGAGTTCGTGAGTTTCATCAAGACGATGCTCATATTTATATGACCGACGACCAAGTAGTGGACCAAGTTAAAGAAGTATTAAAAATTGCTGATGAAATGTATTCTACTTTTGGCTTAAAATATCATCTAGAGCTTTCTACTCAACCAGAAAAATATATTGGGACAGATGCAGCTTGGAAAAAATCTACGAAAGCATTAAAAGATGCCTTAAAGGGTAAAGAGTTTAAGATTAATGAAGGTGACGGAGCTTTTTATGGACCAAAGATTGACGTGCACTTAGAAGATGCGTTGGGCAGAACTTGGCAATGCGCGACTATCCAGGTAGACATGAGCCTACCAGAAAGGTTTGACTTAACTTATATTGATGCCAAAGGAAAGAAAAAGCGTCCGATTATGGTGCATCGAACTGTTTTGGGTTCAGTAGAAAGATTTTTAGGAGTATTAATCGAGCATTATGCAGGAGCCTTCCCTGTCTGGTTATCCCCTGTTCAAATTTCGCTAATTCCGGTTGGAGAAAAGCATATTAAGCATTGTGAAAAACTAGCTGAGGAGCTATCTCAATTTAGAGTAAGTATTGATAAGGCTGATGAAACTGTAGGTAATAAGATTAGAAAAGCTGTAAAACAAAAATCTCCATACATGTTAGTAATTGGAGATAAGGAAATGGCTTCCAAGGATTTAATGGTGCGAGCTCGAGGTGAACAAGAAGCTAAGAAGATTTCTAAAAAGAAATTTGTTGAGCAACTAGAAAAAGAAATTAAAGAAAGAAAATAAACTATCTATGAAAAAACCGCCCCTTGAGGCGGTTTTTTTTAACGACTTGGTTGCCAAGGGTTATCAGCATTTGCTGGATCAGCATTGTGAATAGCTTCTTCTAATTGCCTAAGTAATGGTTGAGCTTGATCATACAACTCTCCGCCAATTGGCCCAAGAGCTTGTTTAAGATCTATAAGTTTTTGCATAGCTGCTTCGTATTTTTCTGAGCTTTCTGGTCCTCCTTCTTGACTTGGAGGAGTAACGCCAACTCTAGATGCAGCATCAGGTCTAAATACCATATTTTTTAAAATTAATAATTAACTATTTAATTAAAATTTATCATAATTACTTTGAAAGGTCAATCGCGTAACCAGTGCTCCAGCAAACTTGCAAGTTATAGCCTCCAGTAGGCCCGTCTATATCTAAAACTTCACCAGCAAAATATAAGTTATCAATTATTTTTGATTTCATAGTCTTAGGGTCAACTTCTTTTAAGCTGACTCCGCCGGAGGTTACAATCGCCTTAGAAAAGCCAACTACACCTTTAATAGTGAGTTCAAATTCTTTTAAGAGCTTAACTAGTTTTTTGCGTTCTTCTTTAGTAACTTCGTTTACTTTTTTATTAGGGTTAATTCCACTTAGCCTAATCATTACCGGGATTAATTTGGCGGGCATTAATTGATTTAAACTATTTTTGAATTGCTTATTATTAAACTCAGTAAAGTCTTTTTGTATTCTTTTGTCTAAGGCTGGAAAATCTAAAGCAGGTTTAAAGTCTATTTTTAATTTTAATCCTTCTTTAGCTTGTTTACTTAAATTTAAGATCGTCGGTCCGCTAAGGCCCTGAGCAGTGAAAACAGCCTCACCAAAGTAAGAACTTATCTTCTTGCTGTCCCACAAACTAATCTCGACATTTTTTAAACTAAGACCCTCTAATTCTTTAACTATTTTTTCCTTAACGATAATTGGAGTTAAAGCTGGTCTAGGTTCAATTATAGTGTGCCCTAATTCTTCTAACCAGGCATAGGCGTCACCAGTAGAGCCGCTAGCGGGGTAAGATTTACCGCCAGTAGCGATAACAAAGTTATCAGCCACGATACCGTCTGCCCTGATTATTTTATCACCCTCAACAGTTAACTTTTTAACAGGAGTATTATATTTTATGTCGACGTTGTTGTCAGACAAATATTTTTTTAAACAATCTAAAACGTCTTGAGACTTATCAGAAGAAGTAAAAATTCTGTTACCGCGCTCGACTTTTGTTTTTAGTCCCCTGTTTTCAAAAAATTCAACAATGTCTTTGTTAGAAAAATTATTTAAGGCTGAATATAAAAACTTTCCGTTTTTGCCGTAAACTTTAATAATCTTTTTTAGATCTTCTTCGGCATTAGTAATATTACAACGAGCCTTACCAGTCATTAAAAGTTTAATGCCTAGTTCTTGATTTTTTTCTAATAAAACAACACGCTGGCCTTGTTCGGCCAACTGCCCGGCGGCCATCATTCCAGCTGGCCCTCCACCAATTACACAAACGTCGTATTTCATTTAGTTGTCTCTTTTTTCAAAAGTTTCTTTCTTTTTATCTTTAGCTCTTTGAATTCCAAAATAAATTACTCCGATTATAAAGGCGACAAAAAGGACTCCATAAATAATTCCAATAATCATATTATTTTAACTTAACAGCCGTGCCGTAGAATAAAATTTCAGAAGCGCCTTGAGTAACAGTAGCTGATTGAACCCGAACACCAACAATAGCGTCAGCGCCTAATTTTTTAGCGTCTTCTTGCATGCGCTCTAAGGCTTGCTCACGAGACTCGGCTAAAAGCTCGGTGTATTCGCTGATTTCTCCGCCAACAATGTTTTTAAGGTTAGCAAAGATGTCGCGGCCAACGTTGCGAGCGCGAACTGTGCTGCCACGGACTAAGCCTAAGATTTCAGCGACTTCTTTGTTGGGGATTTTTTCTCCGGTTGTGATGATCATATTTTTTATATTAATTCATTACCAATATGAATTTCTCCGTGTAAATCTTCTAACATTTTAAGTTTAATCTCTTCGTAACTTGCATCTTGAGCTAACAACCAACCAAGCTTAGTAGTCATGGCTTCAATGCTCATATCATGGGCGGGAATAGCTAAGTCGTGTTCTTTTAAATATTGCCCAGTCTCATTTACTTGGAAATTTGAAATTCCACTAGGGGCTTGAGTAGTAACAATAATTGGAATTTTATTTTTCTTTAAGTATTCAAAAGCAGGAAATAAATGATCACTTGGATCCCCAGCTCCAAAGGCTCTAAAGATAAAAGCTTTGACACCATTATTTTCAACTAAAGACTTGAAAATGTCTACAGACATTCCAGGAAACTCAGTTAAAGAAGCAATGTCTTTAGTGTTAAAATCTTTTTTGATACTTAAAACTCTAGACTGAATAGCTAATGGTTTTGATTTTGATAAATAAGCAACGTGTCTTCTTAAGGCTTCCTCATCTATTCTCATGAATCGGCCGATTTGTCCTAAAGCACCAGATTGAAAAGATTTAAAAGGATCATAATCAAAGTCTGTTCCTTTTTTAACTCTGGCTCCAGAAATAATCTTACTTCCAAAAACAGCGATAACCCCTCTAACTTCATGGTAGCCCCAAACAGCAAGCCTTAAAGAATTAACCAAATTAGTTTTGGCATCACTTCCTAAATAGCCTAAAGGAACTTGGGCACCAGTTATAATTACGGGCTTATTAATATTTTCTAAGGCAAAAGAAAGGGCGGCTGCGGTATAGCCCATGGTATTAGTTCCATGCAAGACAATAAAAGCGTCAAAATCGTCGTATGTTTCTTGTATTTTACCTACTAAAGTGGTCCAATTTTCTGGTTGGATGTTTGAGCTATCTACATTAAATAGCTCCACAATAGAGGCATCAATCTCGATATTCCAGTTTTTCTTAACAACTTCTACCGAGTTATCTAGGATGTTCATGAAGCTATCTGGATCAGACTTTACATTTTGTGAAACATCGCTTTTAGCAACATTTCCAGCTACGGTTCCTCCAGTGAAAATGATTAAAACTCTTTTTTTAGTGTAAGTACTCATAATTATTACTAGATTAATTACTTTTTATAGTGTAACTTTACCTTATTTTGTTAAGAAAATCAAGTGAAATCAAAGCTTTTTAACAGTTCCCTGGTCGGCGTTAACTTCGACCTGGTCTCCGTCCTTGAGAATTTTAGTTGCGTGTTTAGTGGCTAAGATACAAGGTATTCCTAGTTCGCGGGAAACAATGGCGGCATGAGATGTAATTCCACCTTCGTCGGTGACAATGGCAGCTGCTTGCTTCATGGCCGGAACCATTTCTGGACGGGTCATAGTAGAAACTAAAATATCTCCTGGTTCTACCTTACTAATATCTTTACTAGTTAAAATTATTTTAACTCTCCCCTGAGCCCGGCCCTTGTTAGCGACTAGGCCCCTGATTTCTTTATCATCACTAGATTGTTTAAAATATTTTTTAATTTCTTGAGCATCTTCTCCAGTAAGCATTAATTTTTCTTCTTTGGAAGTGAAATTAAATAGTATTTTTTTGCGCTCAGCTATTTCTTGAGGATTAACTTCTTTAAAGTTTTTAATTTCTGGATAAGTATAATATTCTAAATCTTCTAAAGTAATATTTTTTTCTTTAGATAATTGAGTTAAGTATTTTTTATGAACAGAATTTGCTTTTAAAACGTAGCCTTTGCGGACGTCTTGCATTTCACTAAATATTTCACTGAGCTGAACATACAATTTTAAATCTTCTGAAGGCGGGTACTTGGAAAATAATTTTTGTTTTTGTTTAATAATGTCGCTGTCTGGCTTTGGGTTTAAGTTTTTCTTTTTGTTTTTAAAAAATTCTACGTCTAGCTCTTTAATGACACAATAATTATTTTGAATCCAATGCCATTTTTGTTGATGAGCTTCTAAGTTGTCTGTGGCTAGCAACTCTTTTTCTTCTTGGTTAATAAAAGAATCTACAATAGGCGAAGTAAGTAAGGCAAAAGTTTCTTGGAAATCTAAATTATATTTATCTGTATATTCTCTAATGGCAGGAATAATAGTTGCTTCTGGAGCTAGACTAAAAGCCTCGGGCACGGCACAGGATAAAAAGTATTCTTCTAAATAGGCTTCGCAAATTTTAAAATAATCTCCTTCTTCAAAGGCCTGATCAAGTTTTAAGCAAGATTCTTTCCAATCTTGATAATTAGATTGTAAAAAATCAGGGCGCTTTTTAACTAGATCAACATAGTCAATAATTACTTTTTCTAATTCTGATTGAAGATAATAAACCTCGAGCCATTGATCAGTAATAAAATTGCAGTAAGTTATATATTGATCTCGACCTGGGAATTTTTGAGCGATAAAATCACCCCATCTTTTAAAAAGAGGGTTCACAAAATCTAGGTAATACAACTTAGCCTCGGCTGCCTTATTACTATACGGTCCTTTAAGATCGTGTTTTTTAAGAAGTTCTTCGGGCGTCATTTTTAATCATTTTAATAATTTCTGGAAAGGTGGTAATTCGAAAGTGTCCTTTTTTGTCTTTGTAAATTTTAATAGTTGCGTTGCTTAGGTTAGCGCGGTACTTTTCGGCCTGAGCTACAGGAACAACATCGTCGTTTTTAGAAAACAACAAGTAAAGGTTGCCCGCTTGTTCTTCTAAAAGAGATAAATCTTTTTTAAGTTTAAACCCGCCAGCTAGAGTTTCTTTTGGTAAATTATTGTCGTAAGGCGGGCAAATTAAATAAGTAGATAATATTTTTTTAGGAAATTTGTTTTCAGACAAATACTTGGATAAAAATATTCCGCCTAAAGATTGGCTGATTAAAATAACATTGTTTCTAAATTTGGGAATAAATCTTTCGAAATGAGTTTTCCATTCTTCGTAAGTAGCGCCGTCTTGGCGAGGCATTCTAGGTTTGATAATTTCAAATTTTTTACCTAATTGATTATCTAGATAATCTTTGTTCCAGACTATTTTTTTGGCTGTAGAAACTTTTCTTGTTTTTAGATACTTTAAATATTCTTTATGGTTGTTAAAGGTTGTTCCTCCGTGGATATAAAATATTTGGGGTTTATTTTTTGGCATATTTATATTTTTTTAATTATTCCCTTATCTGTGTCTACCTCGACCATATCTCCATCCTTAAAAATTTCTGTAGCAAACTTAGTGCCAATGAGGCAGGGTTTGTCGAGTTCGCGGGCGACAATGGCGGCATGACAAGTAATTCCACCTTCGTCGGTGACAATAGCTCCAGCCTTTTTCATGGCCGGGACATAATCCGGGGTGGTCATGGGACTAAGTAAAATTTCTCCGGTCTGAAACTCTTTAACCTGATCTTTGCGGCGAAGAATGCGGACTTTTCCTTGAGCATGACCAGGAGAAGCAACTTGTCCTTTTAGTTTGGTAGTCTTTGGTTTTGGTTGTTCAATAATAAATTTATAGTCTTTATTTCTAGATTGAAACTTTTTTAGAGAAATATTTTTTTGAAGAACTCTAGGAATATAAATACATTCTTTAAATCTTTGTTGTAATTCTTTTTTAGAAGGCATTTTTTCTAAATCCTTAGTGCCGACGACTAATTCTAGTCCTTTAGCTTTAAGAAAATTTTTAGCAATTGATTTTTTAATTATGTTTTCAGCTGTGTCATAAAACTCGTCTTGTTCACGCCATTTTAAAGCTTTGTCTCGAATCTTCTTGGGAGTGCGCTCGTCATACGCAGTATAATAAATCAGAACAAACAAGTAAGAGGCGTAATGTACTTGCTCGGCAAATACTTGCAAAGACTTTAAAGATAAAGCTTTGCGATGAAGCCTCATCTCTTTTAAAAATTTATTATATGCTTTGATAAGATTATTTAAAAACTGAGGATATTTTTTATTTGCTTTTAGTAAATAACCTTGGAATAAAGAAAATGCTTTGTCGTGCTCCCAAATTTCATTAGCTCCGTCAACGATGTGATAAACAGAAAATGGAGAATGGGGATTGGCAAATCCAGCCACACTTTTAAAACCTTCCTCCAAAGCATAGCTCCAAGCCTCCTGGACGATAAATCCATTGTCTCGAGTCATTGTTTTTCGGTAGGTTTTTAGCTTTTTCATATCCTAATTATACCAAAAATAAGCCTAAAATAAAAGACCGCCTATTGACAAAAATTATTTTTTGTGCTATCCTCTCAAGTCCATGAAGGACACCTTGGAGGACTCCATGAGCCAGAAGAGAATCCACCTGCCAGACCGAGAGACCATGATGGCGCGGCTGCGCAAGGTCGACGACAACCCCCACTACCAGCAGCACTTCTACCCCCTGCTGCTCGAGCACGCCGGAACGCCGAAGATCGCCCATGGCGCGGCCATGATCCTGACCCTGGCGCTGTACGACTACGCCGAAGGTCTCGGGGTCTCGCCAGAGCTCCTGAAGAACCAGATGGACGCGGGGCGCTTCATCGATGCCCTGATCGAAGACGAGGAAGTGGCGGCCGCGGCCAAGACCATCTTCCAGTAGGCAACTGGAAGACACAGCCTCCCGAGGCTACCGAGCCCTGCACAGCGTAGTTGCGTGCAGGGCCCTATTTTTTTTATTAAAAAAGACCGCCTATGCGAGAACGCAGGGAGGCGGGCGGTCACTCGAGAGCGACACGTTGCCAGTTGTTGCGGCGCCAGCGGCGAAGCTCTTCTGACCAGACCAAGGCGAAGAAGCAGAACCAGGCCGTCTTCCAGAGGAAGACGAATCTCATGGAACTGTGATCGGCGATGTACCAGCAGCCCATGAAGACCAGGAAGATCATCGAGAGAGCGAAGAGGTAGCCTTCGCAACCCTTGCTGTCGACTTCGTCGGAGAGGCGCAGGAAGGCGTAGAGGAAGCTGAGGACGGCGATGCCAAGGGCGCTGAGAACCTTCATTGTGAGATCCCCAGAACGATGCGACGCCACATGCCCTGACGCATGCGGCCAAGCTCGGCGATGGTGAGGGGAATAGCCACGATGATGACCAGACCAACGGCAGGGACCCAGAGGCTGGTGTTGAAGTGGTCGGCGAAGATGGCGCATCCAGCCAGGGTAGCGATGAGGGGCAGACTCCAGAAGAACGGAGCGTGCTCGAAGTCGCTGGTTTCGGCGATGGGACGCAGCAGGCCGAGAACGAGGGCGGTGAGAAGCTTGATCATGGCGCGGTTCTCCTTGGGGAAAGAACGAGGAAACTTGAAAAATACAGCAGGATCTGCTATATTTATCGCACTTAATAGTTTATTACATTATGGAAGAAAAAGCAAAAAAATACTTGGTTGTACCTCTAGGCTGTGCCACAAATAAAGTGGATGCAGAGCGCTTAGCTGGGATATTTGAAGAACAAGGATATGAGAAAACTGACTCTGAGGAAGAGGCAGATGTTTTTGCGATTGTAGCCTGCTCTATTCGCCAATCTGCGGTAGACCGGATTTATGGAAGAATTCATAACTGGGAAAAACTTAAAGAGATTAAACCTAGAGAATTTATTTTAACTGGCTGTGTTTTAGATAGAGATCTTAAGAAGTTCGATAAAATCTTTGATAAGATCATGACTATTGAAGAACTTTATGAAGACATGAGCCTAAAGACGAAACGTTTTTCTAAATTTCAAGCTGGGGTACCGATTATGAGAGGTTGTAATAATTTTTGTACTTATTGCGCTGTCCCCTATACTAGAGGTCGAGAAAAGTCACGGCCTTTTGATGAAGTAGTAAAAGAAGTAAAAGATTTAGTGGGCCAAGGATATAAAGAGATAACGTTATTAGGGCAAAATGTAAATTCTTACGAGAATAACTTTGCTAAGTTAATGGCCACTATCGCTGAATTAGAGGACGACTTTTGGTTGAGATTTGCCTCCCCTCACCCTAGAGATTTTGGTGACGACCTTATTGAAGTAATGGCTAAGTACCCAAAAATTGCTAAACAAATTAATTTACCTGTTCAAGCAGGATCTGATAAAATTTTAAAGAAAATGAACCGGCCTTATACTATCAGGCAATTTAAAAAACTGGTAAAAAAGATTTACAAAGCCATGCCCGATATATCAATCTCTACTGATATTATTGTTGGTTTTTCTGGAGAAACAAAATGGGACTTTAAAAAAACTTTAAAGCTGTTTAAAAAAATTAAGTTTGACATGGGCTACTTAGCTGAATACTCTGAGAGAAAAGGAACCGCAGCTAGTAAAGCTTTTGAAGATGATGTTTCTAAAGATGAAAAAGATAGACGTAAAAAAGAATTAAATAAAATTTTAATAAAAAATTCTTTGGAATATAATCAAAGATATTTAGATCAAACTATTAAAGTTTTAGTAGAGAAAAAAAGAAAAGATCATTGGCTCGGTAGGAATGAAGAAATGAAAAGTATTGAATTTATTGGTGGTGAAAATTTAGAAGGCCAATTTGTAAATGTAAAAATTAATAAAGTTGAAGCATGGTCACTCAAGGGAAGCCTAAATTAATCGTTATCCTCGGGCCAACAGCCTCTGGGAAAACCGGGTGGTCTATTAAGTTGGCCAAACAATTTAATGGTTATGTGATCTCAGCTGATTCACAACAAATTTATAAAGGAATGAATATCGGGACTGGCAAGGTGGCTAAAAAAGAAATGGACGGAGTGAAACACTATTTATTAGACGTGGTTGAACCAGGTCAACGTTTTACGGTTTCTAAGTTCCAAAAAATGGTTGCTGAGATCATAGCTAAGAACCCTGATAAAACTGCTTTCTTGGTTGGAGGAACTGGATTATACATAGAAGCGGTAATAGATAATTATATTTACCCAGATAAAGGACCACAATTATATGATGTCTTGCAAATAGGAATTAAAACAGACCGAGAAAAATTGTATAAAAAAATAAATAAGCGCTCTACAGAACACTGGGAGGAAGGACTAGTTCGAGAAACAAAGCGCTTAGTTAAAAAATATGGGTACCCCAAAATCCGTAAAACAGGTTTTGTTTATAAGCATGTGGTAGATTTTCTAAAAGGAAAAATTGATAAAGAAGAAGCTATTAGATTGCACCTAAGAGATGCGCGGAGATATGCCAAAAGGCAAATGACTTGGTTTAAGCGAGATAAAAGAATTAAATGGGTTCCTCGGTATATAGATTCTAAAAAACTAGTAACTCTTTTCATAAAAAAATAATAGCCCCTTGCTCCTCGGATCCGCTTCGCGGACCTGTCGCTTCAGGGCTTATTATTTTTTTACTTGTTTATTTCAGTAATAATTTCTTCTTCAGTAAATCCCCTTTCGCAATAATGACACTTATAAGTGTATTCTTTTTTAGTGCTGGCTAAAGGATGGAACTTGGTGATAACCGGTTCGTTGTTGGTGATACACTTTGGGTTAGGACACTTGATGATCTTAACGATCTCTTTTGGCATTTCTGGTTTAAATTTCTTGGCTACTTCAAAATCACGAATAATATTTATAGTTGCTTTAGGAACTAAAATTGCTACTTGGGAAACTTCTTCTGGAGTAAGCTCTTTGTCTTCGACTTTAATAATATCTTTTTTCCCTTCGGCTTTGCTTTTAAAATTTAGGCCTAGGGAAACAATTTTGTCATGCTTAGCAAGTTTTAAAACTTTTACCAAAGTTAAGGCGCGGCCATCAGGAATGTGATCGATCACTGTTCCATTTTCAATTGCAAATACTTTAAATGGTCTAGGAGATTTATTATTTTTAGGCATATTATTTTAATTTATTTAATACTAGTCCTAGCAGAGCTTGGCGAACGTAAAGACCATTTTCTGCTTGTTGGAAATAATAGGCATGGGGAGTAGAGTCTACCTCAATGTCGATTTCGTTTACTCGAGGCAAGGGATGCATTACCTTCATGTTTGGTTTTACTTTTTCTAGATGATCTTTAGTGAGAACATAAACATCTTTTACTCGTTCATAGTCCAGAGGATCTGGAAAACGCTCTTTTTGAATCCGGGTCATGTATAAAATATCGACTTTATTAACTACGTCTTTTATTTCTTCGTGAGAGGAATATTTTATTTTGTTTCGTTTTAAGTCGCGACAAATATACTCGGGCATTTGCAAGGCCTCTGGAGCGACGAAATAAAGTTTAGAGTTAAATAATTTTAAAGCAGAGGCTAAAGAATGAACAGTGCGACCGTACTTTAAGTCTCCGACCATGGCTACAGAAAGATTATTTAAAGTTTTTTGTGATTCATAAATAGTGAAAAGGTCGAGCAAGGTTTGGGTGGGATGTTGATTAGCTCCGTCTCCGCCGTTTAGAATTGGCTTGTCGCTGGCCTCGGAGGCTAAACGAGCTGCCCCTTCCATAGGATGGCGCATGGCTACGACATCGGCGTATTGGCCAATGACCTTAATGGCGTCGTAAAGGGTTTCACCCTTGGAAGCTGAAGATACGCCTGGGTCTGCAAATCCGATAATGCGGCCGCCGAGGCGTTCCATGGCCGTCTCAAAGGAAAGGCGCGTTCTAGTAGAGGGCTCGAAAAATAAGCTGGCCATGACCTTGTCTTTTAAAAGACTAGGTTGGGGCTTAGCTTTTAAAGCTTTGGCATGTTTTAAAATGTTGAGGATTTCTGTTTTAGTTAAATCCTTGATTGAGATAATGTCTTTTTTTGGCATAAGGTTAAAAAAAATCACCCACAGAGGGTGATGCCTATAAATTATTTGTTAAAAGGGTTGGTTTGTTGCGATGTTTCATTAAAATAATATTATCAGTAAATAATACTTCTGTCAAAATTAAATTTATCCACAATTACTTTAGCTTGTCTCGTAAAATATCAGTAACAAATTGAGGGTTGGCCTTACCCTTACTTTGTTTCATGACTTGGCCGACGATGTACATTAAAACTCGGTCGTTTCCACCTTTATATTCTTGAACAACTTTATCGTTTTCTTTAATCGCTTGGTCGCACAAAGCTTCGATAGTATCTAGATCTTGAACTTGTTCTAAGTCTTCTTCGTCCATGACCATAGAAGGATCTGAGCCTTTATCAAACATGTGTTTTAAGACAGTTTGGGCCGCCGAAGAGTTAAGCTTATTTTGATATATTAGAGTAATGAATTCACCTAAATTCTCAGGAGAAATCTTTAAATCAGCAAAATCTTGATCTGCGGCTTTTTGAAGGGCAAAGATCTCTGTAGTTAGCCAGGAATAGACCATACGAGCCATTTTTTTGCGATTTGAGCGCCAAATTTGCTCATCAGACCCCTCGGTCTCATCTAAGGAAAAAAGCCATGCCTTAAGCTCGGAAATGGTCCTTTCGTAGTATTCTGCTACTTGAGGGTCAGCAACTAAAACACCGGCATCATGATAGCTTAAATCATACTCTTCTTTAAACCTTTCCTTCTTAGCAGTAGGCATTTCTGGTAGGCTGCGCTTGGCAAAATCTATGCGATCTTGAGGGATATTAAGAGGCGGTAAATCTGGTTCTGGGAAATATCTATAATCAGCTAAGGTTTCTTTAACTCTTTGGGAAATAGTCTCTCCTTTATCTTCACTCCAGCCTCTGGTTTCTTCTTTTTCTGGAGCTTTATGATCGTCCCATAACTCTGTCTGGCGTTTAATTTCATATTCTAAGGCATGCTCTAAAGCTTTAAAAGAGTTTAGATTTTTAATCTCTGTTTTTGGATATAAGACAGACTCTCCTTTTGGACGTAAAGAAATATTACCATCGCAACGCAAATGTCCTTTTTCCATGTCCGCATCAGAAATTTTTAAGTAACGAGCGATCTTTTGAACTTCTTGTAAAAAGGCTTTAGCTTCTTGAGGAGTTTTAATATCTGGCTTAGTAACTAATTCCATTAAAGGAGTTCCGGCACGATTAAAGTCTACTAAAGTAGATTTAGATAAGTGAATATTTTTAGCTGAGTCTTCTTCTAAGTGTAAGCGCTCGATTCTAATTTGTCTTTTACTTCGGTTGTTTACTAAAACTGTTAAACGTCCGTCTTCAGCTAAAGGCACGTCGTACTGAGAAATCTGATAGCCTTTTGGAAGGTCAGGGTAAAAATAATGTTTACGATCAAATTTATTGGCCGGATTTATAGTTAAGCCTAAAGCATGAGCCATTTGCATACCCAAATCTAAAGCCTGGTCGTTTAAGACTGGCAAGGTTCCAGGATGACCCATGCAAACTGGGCAAACATTAATATTTGGCTCTTCTGTGTCTTTATTAGAACAGCCGCAGAACATCTTGGTTTTAGTTTTCATCTGGATGTGCATTTCCAGACCAATGACTACTTCGTATTTCATATCTTTATTTTAACCCAGTTGAGCCAAAAGCACCAGCTCCCCTGTCGGTATCATCTAAATCTTCTACTTCGACTATATCTAGGTGCTCTACTTTTTGAACTAACATTTGGGCTATTTTTGAATGTTTGGCTACTTTAAATTCTTGATCAGATAAATTATGTAAAACTACTTTTAATTCTCCTCGATAATTTTCATCTATTACTCCTCCCATTACTTTAAGACCGCTTTTACTAGCCAAGCCTGATTTATCCCAAATCAACCCGACTGTTCCTTGGGGCAAGGCAAAGCTGATGCCAGTAGAAAAAGTATAGCGTTGATTTGGTTGAAGAGTGTATTCTTCGTTAGAAAAGATATCTAAACCAGCGTCAGTAGGATGAGCGTATTCTGGAAGCTTGGCTTGAGGGTCTATTTTAGAGATTTTTAATTGCATTTTGAATATCTTTATCAACTTCTTTAATTTCTCGATCAGCGTTTATTTTTTTCCAATTTTTTTTCTTAGATAATTTTAGGAAATATTTACGAACGTCTTGGTGAAATTTTATTTTTTCTTTATCTAGTCTATTTAATTCTTGCTGATTAGCAACTTTTCTGGCTAAAGCTTTCTTGGGATCAATGTCTAAATATAAAACCATGTCTGGCTCTAGATCTTGACGAGCAAAGGCGTCCATTTTCTTGATTAAGTTAACTGGTTCTAGTTTACGAGCCCCGATCTGATAAGCAAGAGTAGATCCTGAAAAACGATCACAGATTACATAATAACCCTTTTTTAGGGCGGGGATAATTTTTTTCTCAACGTGTTGAGCGCGAGAAGCTAAAAATAATAAAAGCTCTGTTCTGGCAAAAGTATCTTCTCTGTATTTAGAAACGATAATTTGGCGAATTTGATCAGCGATTTCAGTGCTGCCTGGTTCATGGGTAACTAAAACTTTTTTACCTTGTTTTTTTAAGGCTTTGGCTAATAATTTAACTTGAGTTGTCTTACCGCAGCCCTCGCCGCCTTCAAAGACTATGAATTTTCCTAGCATTTTAATGTCCGTGTTTTAATTCTGCGCCTTCGATGGTTTTCCATTTATCGCAAGCCATATCCCCTTCCCAGCAGATTTTTTGACTAACGCAGCTAGGGCCAGCGTTGGCAAAAATAACTGGAGCAACTGGCTTAACTAGGTCTAACATTTTTTGAGCCACAATACGGATTTCCCATTGAGCGCGAGTACATAAACGTTTTTCTAAAAAGTGTAATAAAGCTCGAGCATTCATAGTAACTACGATCTTGGTTTCTACAGCATTAGGAGCTAGGTAACGAGCATCTTCTTTATCAATACCCATGTCCATTAAATCTTTATAAGCTTGGGAAAGATTTTTAATGTGATCTTCGTAAAGTTTTAAAGCTTCGGGATTTTTCTTAATTTTTGGAGGAACAATATAAGGAAAGTCTTCAGAAAATTCTACATAGCGTTGAGATTGATGAGAATAAGAAGCAATACGATGACGAACTAATTGATGAGTCATGGCCCTGGAAACTCCAGTAATAGCAAAAGTGAAGCTAGCGTGTTCAATGGTAGAAGTGTGACCAGATCCAATAACTTGTTTAATTAAGCGGTTACGTTTTTCTTCCTTGGTTTTTTCTTTTAACTCTGCGCCACCTTTAGGGCTGTAGCATTGGCGAATACCAGCGACAATAGTTGCCTCTGGATCAGTAGTGTAAGAAATTAAAGCTACTTCAGGGGTTGCTTGGGCCATATTTTTATTTTTTTAGTTTATTATATAGTTCTTCTATTTGAAGATAAAACTCTTCTAAAGATTTGCTATTATCAACTACCTCGTCTGCTTCTTCTTTAAGTTTTTGGATATTTACTTCAGTGGCGGCAGTTTCTTGTTCTTTAAACTTTTCATAAGTCATGCCTTCGTCATCAGCTTTTTCTCTACGGCCTTTAATTCTTTTAAATCTTTCTTCTAAAGGCGCAGTAACATAAACCAAATGAAAGCCAGGAAGGTTTTTTAGAATACCTACTTCTTCTTGAAAACGAATTCCATCGATGACCGCAATTTCGGCCGCATCTTCTTGAATGTCTTTTTTAAGAACGTGGGCTAAAATTTCAGTGCCAAACTCTTTTCTAATAGACTGAATAATCGCGATTTGATTGTCACGGGAGTTCGGTAAATAAAGACGCTCTAAAAGATCGTCTAAAATTTTAGAAAAACGATAATGTTTGGCGCCATACTTGTCTTTTAAGTAATGACTAAAAGTTGTTTTACCGCCAATTTTTTCACCAGTTAATCCTAAAACTAACATAAGTTTAGATGTTAAGGTTTATATCTGGAGCGTCTTTACGCTCTGGTTTAACAGGGACCTTGCCAGCAAATAATTCTGTAAGGTGCTTATCCCATTCTTTGTTGTGTTCGTAAACTTCGTATTTAATACCTGCGTCTTTGAAATATTTTTCTACTTTTTCATTGCGATAAGTAACTTCAGTAACTACTCTAGTGATTCCAGCGGCGACAACATATTTAGCACAATGAATACAAGGACTAGTTAAAGTATAAAGAACGCTTCCTTTGGTGCTTTGCCCGCCAATAGCGGCGGCTTGTAAGATAGCGTTGTGCTCGGCATGAATGGTGCGGACACAGTGACCCTCTTCCATTAAATGGCCAACGTCGTCGCAATGATCTAAACTTGGAGGAGAACCGTTATAACCAGTAGAAATAATTCTATTTTCTTTAGCTAAAACAGCGCCGGCGCGAAGACGATCGCAGGTATATCTAGTAGACACTAAATGAGCGATGGCCATAAAGTAGTCGTCCCAGTTTGGTCTAATTTTTGACATAAGTAAGATTAATGTTAACTTACCTTTATTTTAACACCTGGACCCATAGTTGTGCAAATAGTAGCACTCTTAATATAGGTTCCTTTTAAGCCATCAGGTTTAACCTTTTTAACGGCTTCTAAGAAAGTGTTGATGTTTTCAGTTAATTTAGCAGTATCAAATGATAATTTACCAACTAATTGGTGAACGTTGGCAGTGTCGTCATTTTTAAAAGTAATTTTACCTTTTTTTAAACTTTCGATGATTTTTTTAATGTCTGGACCCACAGTTTCAGTTTTAGGGTTAGGCATTAAACCTTTTTGACCTAAGGTTTTAGCAATTGGTCCTAGGTTTTTCATCATTTGAGGAATAGCTACAGCCACATCAAATTCGATTTTACCAGTAGTTTTGATTTGTTGAATAGTGTCTTCGTTTCCAATAAAGTCTGCGCCAGCTTCTTTAGCTTCAGCTTCTTTATCAGCGGTTACAAAAGCCATGATCTTTTTAGTTTGCCCAGTTCCATGAGGAAGAACAACACTAGAACGGATCATTTGATCACCCTTTTGAGGATCAATTCCTAAATGAAGGTGTAATTCAACGCTTTGGTCGAATTTAGTTGGAGCTTCTTTAATTAATTCTAAAGCTTCTTCTAAAGAATAGTTCTTAGAAGAATCGATTTTTTCTTTGAGTTCCTTAACTCTTTTACTCATATATTTTTTAATAACGTGGTGACAGCGAAATAATGACTAATTATTTCTTCCACATGATAAATTATTTTACTTCTAGACCCATTTGACGAGTCCCGATCCCGATTTAATCGGAATCGTGGATCCTCGATTTCAGTAAAGCTGAAATCGGGACACTTTACTTAACCTCTAATCCCATTTGTCTAGCTGTACCCTCAATTATCTTACAGGCTGCTTCAATGTCATTAGCATTAAGGTCAGGCATCTTAATTTCAGCAATTTCTTTAACTTGGTCTTTAGTAACAGAACCAATTTTATCAGTTAAAGGACTGCCAGAACCCTTTTTAATTTTAGCTGCTTTTTTTAGTAACTCTGCAGCTGGTGGAGTTTTAACAATAAAGTCGAAAGATCTATCTTCGTAAACAGAAATAACAACTGGTAAGATATCCCCCATTTGATCTTTAGTTTTGTCGTTGAATTGAGTGCAGAATTCTTGGATGTTAACTCCGTGTTGACCTAAGGCTGGTCCGACTGGAGGAGCAGGATTAGCTTTACCCGCTGGAATTTGCAACTTGATTTGAGTTTTTAATTCTTTTGCCATATAATATTATATTTTTTTAATTTGTAATGAGTCTAACTCTACGGGTGTTTCACGACCAAACATTGAAATAAGAACCTTAACTTTACCACGTTCTTCATCAACTTCGGAAACTTTACCTTCGTTGTCTTTAAATGGACCGTCCACAATGCGAACTGGGTCACCAACGCTAACGTCGATCTTGTAAGTAGGCTCTTCAATACCCATTCTGCGTTGTAAGTCTTTGATTTCTTTTTCAGAAATTGGAGTAGGAGTGTTTCCTGTTCCAATGAACCCGGTAACGTTAGGAGTGTTACGAACTACGTACCAAGAATCGTCGGTTACAACCATTTCTACCATAACGTATCCTGGGAAAATCTTTTCAGTAACAACCTTACGTTTACCGTTTCTAATTTTAATCTTTTTTTCAGTTGGAACTAAAACACTGAAAATTTTATCTTCCATGTCCATGGACTCGACTCTTTGTCGTAAGTTATGAGCTACGTTTTCTTCATAGCCAGAGTATGTGTGAATCACATACCATCTTCGTCCATATTGCGCTGTTTGTTTAGCCATATATTGTGTAACTTGTTAAATATTTAAAAACCATTCAAGGGCGTAGTTGAATCCATAGTCTAGGACTCCTAAAAAGGCAGCAAAAGCGACACTAAAGCCAATTACAATCCAGCCGTTTTTCCAGGTTGCTTTTCTGGTTGGCCAAGCTACTTTTTTTAGCTCTTCTCTAGATTCTTTGAAATACTGGATTAAGTTAAACTTTTCTCCATTGTTTGTTTTGTTTGGTAATATTCCCATGTTTTTTGTTATTTTAAAAAGCCCCTTTCGGGCCCTTATTTATCTATGAATAGTATATAATATTATTGAAATCCTGTCAAATGCCTGCCTCACCCCCCGGCCCCCTCTCCAGTAACTGGAGAGGGGGAGATTTGTATATTGCTTAAATTTAGTAAAAAAAGCGGCCCGCCGTCGTCCCGATGTGAATCAGGACTGTGGCGGGCGCAGCCGGGATCAGCGGAGGTCGCAGTCGTTGGGGACGTTGTCCTCCTGACCCTTGGCACCGGGGTAGACCTTGGCGCGGGTGTCGTCGCAGTCTGTGGCCATGGCTTCCTGCACATAGCCATTGGGGACATTGCAGGCAGCGATCACCTCGTTCGGGTCGCCGAAGCCATCGTTGTCGGCGTCGGCGTACCAGGAGAAGGCGTTGAACGCCTCGACGTCAGCGCGACCATCGCAGTCGTTGTCCAGGCCGTCGCAGATCTCCCTGGCCTTGGGACTGATGTCGGCGCGGGTGTCGTCGCAGTCGTCGGAGTTCTCGGGGAAGTCTGGCGGGCACTTGCTGGTCTGGAGACCGACTTCCTGGGAGCCGTAGCCGTCACCGTCACGGTCGAAGTAGCAGTCCTTCCACTGGAACGGGGAGACGAGCTCAGACTCGGACACCTCGACGTCCTTGTCGCGGTTCATGTGGATCGCGAAGAGGATGACGAAGAGGAAGCCGACGCTGAGAGCGAGGGCGATGCGCTTGTTCCTGGTATCCATGTTTCACTCCGTAGCAGGGGTTTCAGGGTGTGGATATCTTAAAGGAATTAACGTCTTTTGTCAATAAAAATAAACCCCGACTAAAGTCGAGGCCTATTTTTTATTATTTAGCAGTTACCACTTATTGGTTTTTATTTTTAACTTATAACCAATGAAGTTAGTTAAGAAATGCAAAGCAATGCCGCCCAAAATTATTATTACCCATACTTCCCAGGAGATAGAAATAAAGAAAGAGGCAAATAGTAATCCACCGATGGTCCAGTCGATTTGATCAAAGGGAATCCAGGGTTTACCAGGAGCTATTTTAAATCTGCGTTTCCAAAAACTTTTAAAGCTGTCTCCCCATAAAGCGCCGAAACCTAAGACAAAACCTAAGTACCAAGGATCTAAATATAATCCCACGATTCCGCCGGCGATAATGCCAGTGATAAATCCACGATAAGTTTTATGTGAGCCAAGCCACCTTTCATTAATTGGAACTTCTAAGAACTTGAACCAATTTTTAACTAAAACAGGAGTCATGTTGGCTATGCCCATAGGAAGGAATAGAAGTAAGGATTGTAATAAAATTGACATATAAAACCTTTCGGTACACCCTTCGCTTTGCTCAGGGCACTCAAGGTTTTATACATTGAGAAGCTCTGAGTGATTTTGCATAAGCAAAATCGTACCGAAGAGATTCGACTAAATATCTAAATTTTTAACAGTTTTAGCGTGAGTTTGGATAAACCGTTTACGTGGAGCAACTTCAGAGCCCATTAAAGTATCAAATACTTGGTCGGCAGCGGCAGCATCTTCAACAGTAACTTGTTTCATAACTCTATTAGCAGGATCCATAGTAGTTTCCCAAAGTTGTTCTGGGTTCATTTCACCCAAACCTTTGTATCGCTGTATCTTTACTCCAGCAATTTTTTCTCCAGTTCCTTCCTCTTCAGTGCTTTTGCTGCCATCGTCAGGAGACTCTGGCTCTTTAGCTGCGCCCTTAGTTAACTTTTTAAGTAAAGCCTCTTTTTCAGCATCAGTATAAACATAGTGAACTTCTTTACCTTTTTGAATTCTGTAAAATGGAGGTTGAGCAATATAAAGATGTCCTTGTTTAACTAGTTCTGGGAAATGACGATAAAATAAAGTTAATAGTAAAGTAGCAATATGAGAACCATCAACGTCCGCATCAGTCATGATCACGATTTTGTTGTATCTGAGCTTTTCAATATTGAATTGCTCACCTATGTTAGTACCCAAGGCTAAGACTAAAGACTTAACTTCGTTATTGGCAAGCATTTTGTCTAGACGAGCCTTTTCTACGTTTAAAATCTTACCACGAAGCGGTAAAATAGCTTGATGTTTTCTATCACGGCCTTGTTTTGCAGAACCACCCGCAGAGTCTCCCTCCACAATGTATAGTTCGCAATTTTCCATTTCTCGAGATGAGCAATCGGCGAGCTTACCTGGAAGAGTGAATCCGTCTAAAGCGCCTTTACGAAGAACTGTTTCTCTGGCCGCCCGAGCAGCGTTTCTAGCTTGTTGAGCTAATAAACATTTTCCTAAAATTTCTTTAGCTTCTCTAGGATGTTCATTTAAATATGCTTCAAAGTAATCACCAAAGACAGATTCTACAGCTGGGCGAACTTCAGCGTTTCCTAATTTAGCTTTGGTCTGACCTTCGAATTGAGGCTCAGGTAGCTTAACAGAAATAATGGCGGTTAAACCTTCTCGAACATCATCACCAGAAAGATTAGACTCTTTTTCTTTTAAGATATTGTTTTTTCGAGCGTAGTTATTTAAAGTTCTGGTTAAAGCAGTTTTAAATCCACTTAAATGCATACCACCTTCAATGGTATCAATATTGTTAGCAAAACTAACTACGACTTCTGAAAAATCAGTGTTGTATTGAACAGCGATTTCTACTTTTACTTCTTCAACGTCTTTTTCAACGTAGAATATTTTTTCTTGCTTAACATCTTTATTACGGTTTAAATGATGGATGTAACTTTTAATTCCACCTTCAAAATGAAATCCGTATTGTTTTTCTTGTCCCTTGACTCGTTTATCAAAAACTTTTAAGGTTAGACCCTTGGTTAAATAAGCTTGTTGGCGAAGGTGCTTAATAATATAATCCCATTCAAATTCTAAAACAGTAAAAATTTCACTATCTGGCTTAAAGGTCATTTTAGTTCCAGTTCCTTTAGCCGCTTTTATTTTTTTAACATTTTTCTTGGCATCTCCTCGAACGTATTCTTGTTGCCAAAGAAAGCCGTCTCGTTTTACCTCAGCGGTAACTGTTTCTGATAAGGCGTTAACCACGGATACACCCACACCATGAAGACCACCAGATACTTTATAACCACCTTGGCCAAATTTACCACCAGCATGAAGCTTGGTTAAAACAGTTTCTAAGGTTGATAACTTAGTAACTGGATGTTTTTCAACTGGAATACCACGACCATTATCTTCTACAGAACACATTCCATCTGGTAAAAGCTCGATAGTAATCGTATCACAATACCCAGCCATGGCTTCATCAATGGAGTTGTCTACTACTTCCCAGATCATGTGATGCAAACCAGCGTGAGCTGTGTTTCCAATATACATACCCGGTCTTTTTCGAACCGGCTCTAAACCTTCTAAAACACTAATCTGCTGAGCGCCATAGTCTTGCTTTTTGTCTTTCTTCCCCTTCTTTGGTTTTTTCGCTGCTTGTTTCTTTGCCATAATTATTTATCTCTTATTGTTGCGTTAAATTTTTTATTTAATTTATTCATGATTTCTTCACGGAATTTTTCTACTTCTTTCATTTCTAAGGTTTTATCTAGAGACTGAAAAACTAAGTGCATGGCTTTAGAATCTTTATAAATATCAAATAGTTCGATCTTAGTAATTAATTTATTTGTTCTTAGAATTTCTTTTTTAATATCGCTCCAAGCATGTTTAGGATCTATCTTAATAGACAAGTCTATAGTTACTGGTGGATATTTAGGTAATTTTTTATATTTTAAATTAGTATTAGCCAGTTTAGCGATTTCTTCTAAGTCTAAAGAAACAAAAGTAATATTTTCTTTTACTAACTCTACTTCTCCTAAGTCTTTAGAAATATTTAATTTATTTAATAATTCTTCTAAAACGCCTTTAGCTTTAAAGAAGGCTTGATCGCCAGTCATAACAAAGCCTAAAACTTGTTTTTCGTTACTAGGCTTGGAATAAACATGGCCGATCTCGAAAAGTTTTAAGTCTTTAAAATTATTATTTAAATTTAATTCAGTATTTTTTAATAACCCAGGTAATAAACTAGTTCGTAAATATTTTAAATCTTCACTAGATGGATTTTTAAGTTCTAGGTATTCACCTTGAGGCTCTTCTGATTGAAAAGAATAATTCATGGTTTCATTAAATCCCCAACCAGATAAAATTTCTCTGATTTTGTCAGCCCATTTTAATTCTACTAAAGGCTCGACTGGTTCTAAAGTGCCAACTAAAGCTTGAGGCTTGATATTATCGTAACCATAAATACGAGTAACTTCTTCGATTAAGTCTTCTTGGATGTTTAAATCTGTTCTGAAAAGAGGGATGTTAACTTTTAGATCTTTTTTAGTTTTTAATCCTAAAGCATTTAAAATATTAACTACTTCTTTTAAAGAAATTTCTACGCCCGCAACTTGTTGTAGTTTTTCTAGGTCTAACTTAATTGTTTTTTCTTTTAGTTTAGCAGCACAAACGTCATGAACTTTAGAAGCAACTTTAGCAGAAGCATATTTTTGAAATAATTCTACGGCGCGCATTAAAGCTTGTTCAGGAAGAACTAGTCCAGGGCCTTTTTCAAAACGCATACTACTTTCTGAATGAAGCCCAAGCTTGCGAGCAGTTTTTCGAATACTGGCTTTATTGAAACTAGCTGATTCTAAGACTATAGTTTTGGTTTTTTCTTCGATTTCAGAATTAGCGCCACCCATGACTCCAGCAATGGCCACTGGTTTTTGAGCGTCGCAGATCATGAGCATGGACTCGTCTAATTTATGAGCCTTGTTGTCTAGAGAAGTAATTTTTTCTCCCTGCTTAGCTGAGCGAACTATAATTTCGTGATTAAATAATTTGTGATAGTCAAAAGCGTGTAATGGCTGAGCATACTCGAGCATAACATAATTAGTAATGTCGACGATGTTGTTAATTGGCCTCATGCCTATAGCGATTAAACGTTGCTGCATCCAATCTGGAGATTCTTTAATTTCTACTTGGTCTAAAACTATAGCCATGTAACGAGGGCAAAGCTCTGGTTCTTGAACTTGGACTTTTAATTTATAAGTGTTTTTGCCTTTAGGCGTTTTTAGTTTAGGGGCTTTTAGTTTTTTTCTAGTAATAGCCGCATATTCTCTGGCGATTCCTAAGTGCCCAAATAAATCGCTGCGATGAGTTAGAGATTTATTGTCGATATCTAAAACTTTGTCGTCTAAATTTAAAGCTTCGGCTAAGTCTTGACCAATCTCTCCTTTGTCTAGAATCATTATTTCTCCTTCTTCGCATTCTCCAAGCCCAATTTCATCAGATGCGCAAATCATTCCAAAAGATTCTTCACCGCGGATCTTGGCTTTTTCTAAAACTACAGGCTCACCTTCTCCGTGCCAGCGGACCTTGGCTCCAATCTTACCTACGGCCACTAAAGCGTCTTGTTTTAAATTAGTTCCTCCGCAAACTATTTGTAATTCTTCACCAGCATCTACCTTAACTAGCTTTAATTTATCTGCATTAGGATGGTCGCTAATTTCTTTAATTTTTCCTACCACAACGTTATCTAAAAGTTCGGCTTGATTTTTTATTTCTTCAACTTCGGCGGCATGCATAGTTAAGCTTAGAGCCATTTCTTCAGTGCTCTCTTTAATGTCTACGTATTCTTTTAACCAGTTTAGTGATAATTTCATATTTATTTACCCTCGTCGGGAGACTCGGGTTATTTGTCTTTTAAAATTGTTTGAGGAATCTTAAGTCGCCGGACATAAAGTGGCGGATATCGTCAATATTATATTTCATCATAGCTAAACGACTCCAACCCATGCCAAAAGCAAAGCCAGTATATTCTTCGGAGTAGCCAGCATTTTTTAAAACTTGAGGATGGATCATGCCACAAGGAATTAATTCTACCCAGCCAGTTTTTTTACAAACAGAGCAGCCCTTGCCTTCACAAATCAAACAAGAACAGTCTAGCTCGAAACCAGGTTCGACAAAAGGAAAATATCCAGGGCGTAAACGAACTTTAACGTCTTTTTTAAAGATGGCAGAAAGTAATTTTTTTTTGAGTCCAGATTAAATTGGCAATAGTAATATTTTTATCTACCACAAAGCCTTCGACTTGATGAAAAGTATGTTCGTGAGAGGCGTCAGTGGCTTCGTTTCTAAAACACCTACCAGGAACGATGGCTCGCACTGGAGGTTTTTGCTGGCTCATTACTTGGACCTGCATGTTGGAAGTGTGAGCACGCATAATCTTGTCTTTTGATCCTTTAATATAAAAAGTGTCGTAGTCGTCCATGGCTGGATGGTCTTCAGGAAAGTTTAAAGATAAAAAGTTTTCTTGTAAATTAGTCAGTTCGTTTCCTTCGTGAACTTGAAAGCCCATGGAACGAAAAATTTCTTCTACTTCTAAGCGAACTAAGTTCAAAGGATGAATGTTTCCTGAAGATGGCTTAATTCCAGGTAAAGTTCTATCGAGCTCTTGAGACGAAGCATGCTTCGTCTGTACATCAACTGCTAGAATTTCTGTGATATCTTTTTTTACTTCATTGGCTAGTTGGCCGATTTCTTTTTTTTGTTCAACAGATAAGTCTTTGATATTTTTTAAAGCCTGGGTAAGAATACCTTGTTTGCGACCAAGGTATTTTGTTTTTAAATCTTCAAGCTCATCGGAATCTTTGATGTTTTTAGCAGCTTTGATGACTTCTTGCTTTATTTTTAATAATTCTTCTTTCATTTATTTATTTCTAATTTTTCGTCGTTTATATTCTAGGGATCTGGTTAGGAAAAATGCCTCTAGAATTAATAAGGCTAAAACTAATAATATTGCGGCCCACCAAGTAAATAGATTCTCACCCATTAAGGTTAAAGACATGGTTACTAGAATGGATAACCAAAGGCCTTGGCGCAAGGAAAT
>CAZNEH010000012.1:0-31149 GCA_964572175.1 uncultured Gammaproteobacteria bacterium | reverse complement strand
CTTCAGGCTCATTTTAGAAGAGTCGAAGACATAGTAAGGGGTTCAGATGTTTTTGCCTATTACTGAGCCAGGATTAAGCACGGTCTGACACCCTATTTCGACTTGATCACCAACTAAGGCTCCAAATTTTAATAAACCAGTAGGGAAGTCCTGGTCCCCTGTTTTTACTGTGATTTCTGAAGGGGGAGTCTTGAGGTTAGAAATTATTACTCCGCCAGCTAAATGGGCCTTGTAACCCACTACGCTATCCCCTACATAATTTAAATGGGGGATTTCAGCGTTATTAAAAATTAAACTGTTTTTAATTTCACTACCCTGCCCTACTGTGACATTGTCCCCTATTATAGCATTTTCTCTGATGTAGGCCCCGGATCTAATTAGGCAATTCTTACCGATGATTACTCTATCTTTGATAACTGCGCCATCTTCTATAATAGTCCCCTCGCCTATTTTACTTTCTGTAATATAGCTTTTTAGTTTAGGGATAATTTCCCACGGATAAGTAATGCCTTCAAATAATTCAGCGTGGTCGGTGTGTTGTAAATCAAATAACTCTTCTAGTTTTAACATATTATTCTAGTAAATTTACTTGGTCCATTTTATTAGACAAACTATTATAGTTAGCATTTAATCTGTCCATGGAGCCAGAGGCATTGGTTAAATGAGTATTTAAAACGCCAAGCTCGTTTCCTATTTTTTCGTTGTCTTTAGCCATGGCTTGAAAAGCTGTTAAAACTTTTTTGGCCGTATCTTCTATGCGCTTTCCCTGAAGACCCATGAGGATCACTTTTAAAAAGTAGAAAAAACTATTTGGAGAAACAATTAAGACTTTGTTTTCCTGGGCATAAAGCTGAATGTTATCTTCTGAGCGGATAATTTCGTAGTAAATAGCTTCTGAAGGAACATACATGATGGCAAAGTCGACAGTTCCCTCTTCTGGTAAAATATATTTTCGAGAAATATCACGGACGTGTTTGCGAACGTCTTTGGTAAATTCACGTAAGAACACGGCTCGTTCGGCTTCGACTTCTGATTGAGCCATTTTTTGAAAATTTTCTAAAGGAAACTTAGAGTCTATACCAATTAAACCTTGGTCGGTTTTTAAAATGGCGTCGACCATTTGCCCGGTTTTAAATTTGAATTGAAGATCAAAGTGTTGTTGAGGAAAATACTGGCTAAGTAAATCTTTTAAAATTTGTTCACCAATGTTTCCACGAAGTTTTGGGGAACGTAAAAAGTCTTGTAAGTTTTTCATGTTGCGCCCCATTTCTTGGACTTGGCCGAGTTCTTTGTTGACCGCACTAACAGCTCGAGCGGCATTGTCTAAACGCTCGTTTAAGCTTTTCTGCATTTGCTGAATGTTTTGATTAAGCATGAGGATTGATTTATCCTCTTGCTGATTTTCTTGGGCCAGTTGTTTGATTTGCTTTTGTAAAATTAAATAAAAGACTATGGCAAATACTAATACTGCCCCAATTGTTATTAAGATGTATATTATTGGGTTCATAGTGGTATTATAACATATTCCTGCCTCACCCCCAAACCCTTGATGATTTAGACAAGCTAAATCACAACAGCCCTTTTTATATAGTGCTGTTGTGGCCGAGTTTATCTCGGTCAAAAAAAAGAACCCCCTACTCCACGTGAATGGTGGAGGGGGGCTGGTGCATCCGACCCTTGTCGTTGTACCGGGTTGAGGGGTGACCGACCAGACGGAGTCGCGGCTTGCGAGACAGTCGACGCTGAGCTCCGAGAGAGCCATGGCGCAGACGGAAGACGAGCGAGGTACTGAGAGCCTTCTCGATGATGTGCTCGCGAAGCAGGACCTCCTCCTTCTCTTGGTCGGTGACAGGCACTCCGCTGACCTGGGCCTGCTGAGGCTTGCGCCCAGAGATCAGGTAGATGGCCACGAAGCTCCAGAAGACGAGGAGACCAGTGAAGAGATTGGCGAAGACAGCTCCAGTTTCCATGATGACCTCCTACTAGGGGGTGATGACCTGGTTCAGGCATCCCGCCATGACCATGTCCTCGACCTTCCTCCAGAGCATGGAGGTCGAAGTGAGGATGGGGGTCTTGAGGGACTGGAGACTACCCTTGTCTGGACCGGCCTCCCTGACGTCGACGGTGCCGATGTTGTTGGCGGCGGCCTTGACGAGATCGCGGAATTCGACCATGCCGATGCGACCATCCTTGAGCCGAATGTGGATTGGCTGCTTACTGACCATGTTTGCTTCCTCCCGGAGAGCAGTTGTAGGTTCTAATTTAACCCTACTATAACTTAATGATCTAGGCAAGCGCAATAAAAAAAGAACCCCGGGCTCCACGTAGGTGTGGAACCAGGAGCATGTTGCCGGCGCGATGTGACTAGGTCAGGTCGATGCAGTGACCCTGGAGACCCTGAACGATAAGAATCATGACCTCGTCCCAGACCTGAGCGAAGTCGATGACGGTGATGTCATGGGACTGACCCTCTTCGCAGGTGTCGAGAGGCTCGATCTCGATCTCGGACTTGTTGTAGAAGCGGGCCCGGAAGAGGTCTTCCAAGGAGATCTGGAACAGGCCCTGAGTGAGCCTGATCGGAATCATGGTTTCTGCGGGGGACTTGACTTCGTTGCTATCGGTCATTAACACTTCCTCCCGAAAGTGGTGTGGGGGTGTTCTAATTTTACCCTACTATAACTTAATGATCTAGGCAAGCGCAATAAAAAAAGAACCCCGGGCTCCACGTAGGTGTGGAACCAGGGGGGCAGCAGCTGACCAAGAACCCGACTAGCCCTGGGTGGGGACGAAGGGCCAGTCGGTGTGGTCGTTGAGGATCTCACGGATGTCCATCCACAGCGTAGTGACGCTGTACATGACCGGCTCATCGAGACGCTTGATCTGGTCCGCGGCAGGACCAGCCTCCCAGATGGCGATCTCTTCGCGCTGCTCGATCCAGGCCTGGGCCAGGCGGTTGAGGCTGACGCGACAGCGGAGGCCATCGAAGTAACCGCCAGACAAGATGACGTGCATGTAGCTGTCGTTGGCATGATGGTCACACATGCGTCCTTCGCGGTTGTTGATCTCCTCGCGGACGTTGGTCATCTGAACCAGGGGGACGCCGAAGATAGCGGCGAAGTCGATGTCCAGCGAGAACCCGTAGTACATCTCGTCGGCGAGGATGTACATCTGGTCGCAGCTGATGGCCTGGAGATCCTCGTCCCCTTCATCGCGAGTGAACTTGAAGATGAGGTAGATGGTCTCGGTGCGGTAGTTGATGGCGATGAGCGCCGGGGTCAGGTTGGCGCCGTCCAGGTACTTGTCCATGTAGCGGCGAACGAAGGCGAGGATCTCGCCCTTCTCCGTGCCCATCATGCTGATACCGTAGTACCAGTGGATCAAGGCGGTCAGGAAGTTCTCGAGGACCTGGTCGTTGATCTCGACGAAACTGTTGAGGTGAGGCGTGTGAGTCTTGACGCGCATGCTTCCTCCCGGAAACGGTTGTGTGTTCTAATTTAACCCTACTATAATTTGATGATCTAGACAAGCGCAATAAAAAAAGCGCCCCGCCTCGACTCGTCAGAGACGAAGTCGAAGGCGAGGCTGGCCCAGGTCCACACGTGGTGGAACTGAGGCTTGCCTGCCCGCAACGCCTGAGCGTAGCGATGGCGGGCGGGGTTGCCGGCGAGAAGCGCGGACTAGTCGTCGAGCTTGACCTCGAAGATGATGCCGTACCAGCGGGACGGAGGACGACAAGTGAAGTCGTTCTCCCAGCGGAAGGCCGGGGTGACCGCCGTCTTGAGGTGGGTGCAGCTGTCGAAGCTGAGCCGCACGCCAGTAAGCTCCTCGCTGAAGACCACGACTTCGCTGCCGAAGCCGATGATCTCTTGGGCCCTCAGGATCAACGCCTTGATGGCAGTGTACTCCGCCACATGCTCTTTTTGACGAAGCTCGTCCGACAGGCCCTTCTCGCGAAGGAGGCGGAGAGCCTTGAGGACGATCTCGAAACCGAGATCAATGTTGACCTTGGCGGTGGTATTGAGACCCGGGGCGAACCCGAACTTGTCGACAGTAACGATCGTATCTCTCATGCTTCCTCCCGAAAGCGTTGGGCTTGCCAGTGCGGTCTCGACGAATGTCGGGAACGCCGCTGGTGTGGCCCAATATTAAAAGAAAACCATTGTTTTGTCAATGGTCCTCTGGGGATATTATATAGAGAATAAATTTTTAGCGTTTTGAGTGGTTTGGTCAGCGACTTGTTCAAAAGAGAGGCCTTTTAGCTCGGCGATTTTTTCAGTGATATGTTTTACGTAACTAGGTTCGTTTTGTTTACCGCGATAAGGCTCTGGAGCGAGATATGGACAATCAGTTTCAACTAATATTTTTTCTAAAGGTAATTGCTTAACTACTTCTTGTAATTCTTCGGCCTTTTTCTTAAAAGTTATAATTCCAGTGAACCCAATATAAAAACCTGCGTCAATAAATTTTTGAGCTGTGGATAGCTTACCACCAAAACAATGAATTACTCCTCTAACATCTGGATAATCTTTTAAAATTTCTAAAATATCTAAATAAGCATTTTCTCTTTCTTCCTCTGGATAATCTTTGTAAGAAACGGAAATATCTCGACAATGAATAATAACTGGCTTATTAACTTCTCGACAAATTTTAAGATGATCAATAAAAATTTGCTTTTGTCTTTTTTTATTTTTATGATCCTTAACTCGATAATAATCTAAACCAGTTTCTCCTAAGGCAACAACTTTTTCGTGCTTAGATAAGTCTAACATTTTATGATAATCAAAAAATTCCCATTCTTCATCATCAGCTTCGTGCTCGATAGAACCTCCTTTAGCATGAATAGGATGAAAACCCACAGAAGCATAAACTCCTTCTTTATAATCTTGAGCTATGTTAATAGCTTTTTTACTGGTAATAAACTGGGAACCAACATTAATAACCCAAGTGCCTTGGTCTAGAGCCCGCTTTAAAGTCTGATCCCAGTCATCATTAAAAGCCTTAAAATTCAAGTGGGCGTGTGAATCAATTAGCATATTAGTCAAACCAACTTAAAATAGTGTTAGAGATCCAATCCCCGGCTCCCCGGAAAAAGACGCCGATAGTGGACTCGTCAATAAATCCGGCTAATAAGGGATTAGTAAGATCCCATTGATATAAGAAATAAACTGCCACGGCAATTAAAATCAAAGTAATAACTAAAGTAGCAATAACGGCCGTAATTTTTTGGATAATTCTAATAACTACTATTAGGGCGACAATAATAGCGATAATAATGAGCCAATCTACTAAGTTCATAATAATAAAAAATTAATAATTATTCTTTAATATATATTCTAGGAAATAACGGGTCGGTTTTACGGATTTCTTCTTGGTTAAACATTTTATTTATTTTCTTAGAAGTTTCGGGCATAAAAGGCTCGATAGCTAAAGAGACTTCGCGAATAGTAATACTTAATTCTGTTAAGAGCTTAGCCAGCTTATCCATGTTTTTAACTTGAGCAATCTCCCAAGGCTTCTCATCTTCAATAACTTGGTTAGCTCGAGAAATAATGGCCTGAATCTCTGTTAAAGCTTTGTCAAACTGATAATTTTCTATAAAACGATTTACTTTTTCTAAATCATACCCTACTTCAATATCTACTTCTGGTAAAACTCCGTCAAAATATTTGTCGATCATGTTAGCGACACGACTAACTAGGTTTCCTAAGTTATTAGCTAAATCAGAATTGTATTTTTCAATAAACATTTCTTCTTTAATGTCTCCATCGCGTTCAAAAGAAAATTGAGACATTAATAAGTATCTAGTTGCGTCTACGCCAAATTCCTCGATTAAATCATTGGTATCTAAAACATTTCCTAAAGTCTTGCTCATTTTTTGACCGTTAACTGTAAAAAATCCATGGGCAAAAATAGTTTTAGGTGGGCGCTCTCCAGCGGCAATCAACATAGCTGGCCAGTAAACAGCATGAAACTTAATAATGTCTTTGGCCATTAAATGTAAATTAGCAGGCCATAGTTTTTTAAAGTTTTCTTCATCACGGCCATAGCCTAAGGCAGAAATATAATTTTGCAAGGCTTCGATCCAAACATAAATTTTTTGTTGTTCATCACCAGGCATTGGTATTCCCCATTCAACTGATTCTCTAGACACAGAAAAATCTTCTAAGCCTTGTTTGAATAAACCTAAGACCTCGTTCTTTTTTTCTTCAGGTAAAATTTTAATAGTATTATTTTCAATCAAAGTTTTAACTTGGGCCAGATAATCTGAAAGTTTGAAAAAATAATTTTTTTCCTTAATTTTATCTGGAGCTTTTTGATGGTCTGGACACTGGCCGTCTACTAATTCTTCTTCTTTAATAAATTTTTCACAACCAGTGCAATAAAGACCTTCGTAATCACCTTTATAAATTGCTCCTTTGTCTAATAGTTTTTGCATGAAAATTTCTACAGACTCTTTGTGTTCTTCATCTGTGGTACGAATAAACTGATCATTAGAAATATTCAAGTTTTTCCAAGCGTCCTTGTAAAGTTGACTGGTTTTATCAGCAAATTCTTGGGGTTCTTGCTTAGCTAAGGCAGCAGCTTCAGCAATTTTATCACCATGCTCGTCAGTGCCAGTTAAAAACCAAACATCGTCACCTTTTAAGCGATGGTAGCGAGCCAAGATATCGGCCGCGATAGTTGTATAGGCATGACCTAGATGAGGCTTGGCATTAATGTAATAAATCGGAGTCGTCAGGTAGAACTTACTCATTGTTTAAGAATTTAATTTATTTTCTGCCTCCTTTTTATCATTAAAGAAATCTTCTAAAAAGATTGAAATAATAGTAGCGGTAGGAACTGCTAAGATAACTCCGACTAAGCCGCCGATTTTGGCTCCAACTAACATAGTAATTAAAACTATGATTGGATTCAAGCCTACAGCTCGATTCATAATCTTTGGAACTAGAATCTGGTTTTCTACTTGCTGGATAACGACATAGATAATAATAACTAACAAGGCTTTAAGAGGTTGATCAGCAAAGGCAAAGAAAACAGCTGGAATGGCAGCCAGAACTGGACCAACAATTGGAACGACTTCAAATAAAGCAGCAATCAAACCAAGAACTAAGAAATATTTAATACCTAAAATCCACATACTCAAGCCTACTAACAGACCAACGGTAAGCATGAGAATTATTTGTCCCCATAACCAGGAACCCATTTTTTCTTGGATGCGATTAATCTTGCGAATAATATAAGGCTGGTATTTAACTGGAGCTAACATTTTTAAGAAGCGCTTAATACCCTCTTCTTCAATGGTCATATAAAAAGTAATAACCATGACGATAATAGTCGTAGCAATGGTTCCAAAAATACCAGACACGGCCGTATAAAGACCACTAGTTAAATTCCCTAAATCATCACTTAGATATTTTAAGCCTTCTTGAACTTGATTAAGAATATCACCTTGATTACTTAATAATTCTGGGGCCACATCTTGGACATAGCTTGGTAATTGAGAAGCGATAGCGGCAATTTGCTCTGATAATGGTGGAATTAATAAGTAAAATACTAGGGTCACAGCTAAAAGCATTCCTAAGTAAACACTAATAATGCTTAAGGCGCGAGGAATTTTATAACGTTGCAGGCGATCGACTAATGGGTCTAAAGCAGAAGCTAAGATCCAGGCAACAAAGACAATTCCGACAACTTCTTGAATTAAATAAAGAAATAATAATCCTAGAGCAACTAATAATATTTTTGTAATTGTTCTAGTAGAAATATTTACCTGATATGTTTTATCCGGCATATTTATATTTTTAATAATTTTTTAAATTTGTTTTTATCTTTTAATGGTCCAATTAAGGCCAAGTTTAAATATCTGGTTTTAAATAATTCTTGAGCGATCTTCTGTATTTGAGCTGGAGTAACTTTATTTATTTTAGCTAATTTTTCAGCCGGAGTTTGAAGTTTCTTGGTTAATAAATATTGAGTAGTGTACCAAGAGGCTTGTTCCTCAGAATCTTCTAAAGATAAATCTATTTTACCTTTAATATAATCTTTGGCTTTTTGTAATTCTTCTGGAGTAATGCCTTTGGATTTTACTTTTTTTAGTTGTTTTAATATTTCTGTAATGGCTTCTTCTAATCTGGTTTTGTCTAGACCAGCTTGAACCATAAATAAGCCGGTGTCTTGATAAATATTAAGGTCGGTTTTTACAAAATAAGCTAAACCTCTGCGCTCTCTGATTTCAGTAAATAAACGAGAGCTCATGTTGCCACCTAAAATTATAGATAATAAATTTAAGGCTGGCATGTTTTTATGATTGTACTCGTAGCCTGGCAAACTTAAGCAAGCTTGAATTTGTTCTGTCTTTTTATACAAAATATCTACTTGTGGTTTTTTTTGAACTCTTTTAAAAGAAGGATAACCTGTTTTTTTCTTGATCTTTTTATCTTGATCAAAATAATTTTCGATCAAGCTTAAAGCTTTTTTATCGAAGTTACCAGCCAAGCCTAGGATCATATTAGAAGGATCGTAAAACTTGTCTCGGTATTCTAAGATTTTTTCTCTGGTAATAGTTTTAATTACTTTTCGAGGGCCGATTATTAATTGTCCCAAAGAATGCTTAGGATCAAAAGTTAATTGCTCACATAATTCTTCGCAATACATTAAAGGATTATCTTCGTACATGTTAATCTCTTCTAAAATAACTCCTCGTTCTCGATCTATTTCTTTAGGATCAAATTTAGAATTAAAAAGCATGTCTGATAATAAATCTAAGCCTAGTTTTAATTTAGAACTAGAAACTTTAATGTAATAACCAGTATATTCTTTGCCAGTAAAAGCATTGTACTCTGCGCCTACGCCGTCGAGTTCTTTGGAAATGTCTAAAGTAGTTGGGCGCTTGTTTGTGCCCTTGAACATTAAATGTTCAATAAAGTGAGACACGCCGTTGACAGATTTGTCTTCATAACGAGAGCCTACAGGAAAAAGAACTAGAAGAGTTAAAGCCTTAGTTTCTTTTTGTGGAATTTGTAAAACTTTTAATCCGTTGGAAAGTTTTTTTATTTTTGGTTTCATGCAGCTAAGCGTTCAGTTAAATAGTCTTTTAATTTTTCGATAGGAATTCTTTCTTGAGACATAGTGTCGCGATCTCTAATTGTGACGGCTTTGTCTTCAATAGAATCAAAATCTACAGTAACACAGAAAGGAGTTCCGATTTCGTCTTGGCGGCGATATCTTTTTCCAATGCTTTGAGTTTCATCGTATTCACAGTGCCAAATATTTTTTAGTTCGTTAAAGATTGGCTCAGCCACTTCTTTAAGTTCTGGTTTTTTACTTAACGGTAAGATGGCCACTTTAACTGGAGCTAAATCTTTAGGAAACTTCATTACTACTCTAGTATCGTCTTTAACTTCTTCTTCAGTATACGCCGCTAGTAAAGCAGTTAAAATACAACGGTCTAAACCAAAGGTAGGTTCAATTACGTGAGGAATATATCGCTTGTTGGCGTCTTGATCAAAGTATTCTAAGCCGTGTTGTTTTAAATCAAAATCTGTGCGATAAGCTAGGCCAAATAATTCGCCAAAGCCAAATGGAAATTTATATTCAAGGTCAACTGTTTTTTTAGAATAATGAGATAATTTTTCTGGAGAATGCTCTCTCATCTGCATGTCTTCTGGTTTAACACCTAATAGAGTGGCAAATTCTTCTTGCTCTTTGTAGAGCTTATCAAAGATTTCTTCCCAGTTAGCATCTGGAGCAATAAAATACTCTATTTCTAGTTGTTCAAATTCTCTAAGTCTGAAAATAAAATTACCAGCTACTATCTCGTTTCTAAAGGCCTTGCCCACTTGTCCGATTCCAAAAGGAATCTTAACTCGCATAGAGTCGGTAATGTTTTTGAATTCCACGAAAATTGCTTGAGCAGTTTCTGGACGTAAATAAGCTATTTCTTCTTTTTCTCCTGAAACATTATTAAGAGGAGTTTGAAACATCATGTTAAAATTTCTAGCTTCGGTCCAGTCTTGAGCTCCGCAACTAGGGCATTTGATGGCGGCCATTTCTTTATCCATGGCTTTATTATCGCCTTCTAAGTCTTTACCAGTAGCTTGTTCAACTAAATGGTCGGCTCTAAAGCGCTTTTTACACTTTTTGCAGTCTACTAAGGCGTCGTTAAAATTAGTAGTGTGACCAGAAGATTCCCAAACCTTAGGGTGTAAAATAATTGGTCCGTCAATTCCAACCATGTCTGGCTTGTCAAACTGATAATTTTCTATAAAACGATTTACTTTTTCTAAATCATACCCTACTTCAATATCTACTTCTGGTAAAACTCCGTCAAAATATTTGTCGATCATGTTAGCGACACGACTAACTAGGTTTCCTAAGTTATTAGCTAAATCAGAATTGTATTTTTCAATAAACATTTCTTCTTTAATGTCTCCATCGCGTTCAAAAGAAAATTGAGACATTAATAAGTATCTAGTTGCGTCTACGCCAAATTCCTCGATTAAATCATTGGTATCTAAAACATTTCCTAAAGTCTTGCTCATTTTTTGACCGTTAACTGTAAAAAATCCATGGGCAAAAATAGTTTTAGGTGGGCGCTCTCCAGCGGCAATCAACATAGCTGGCCAGTAAACAGCATGAAACTTAATAATGTCTTTGGCCATTAAATGTAAATTAGCAGGCCATAGTTTTTTAAAGTTTTCTTCATCACGGCCATAGCCTAAGGCAGAAATATAATTTTGCAAGGCTTCGATCCAAACATAAATTTTTTGTTGTTCATCACCAGGCATTGGTATTCCCCATTCAACTGATTCTCTAGACACAGAAAAATCTTCTAAGCCTTGTTTGAATAAACCTAAGACCTCGTTCTTTTTTTCTTCAGGTAAAATTTTAATAGTATTATTTTCAATCAAAGTTTTAACTTGGGCCAGATAATCTGAAAGTTTGAAAAAATAATTTTTTTCCTTAATTTTATCTGGAGCTTTTTGATGGTCTGGACACTGGCCGTCTACTAATTCTTCTTCTTTAATAAATTTTTCACAACCAGTGCAATAAAGACCTTCGTAATCACCTTTATAAATTGCTCCTTTGTCTAATAGTTTTTGCATGAAAATTTCTACAGACTCTTTGTGTTCTTCATCTGTGGTACGAATAAACTGATCATTAGAAATATTCAAGTTTTTCCAAGCGTCCTTGTAAAGTTGACTGGTTTTATCAGCAAATTCTTGGGGTTCTTGCTTAGCTAAGGCAGCAGCTTCAGCAATTTTATCACCATGCTCGTCAGTGCCAGTTAAAAACCAAACATCGTCACCTTTTAAGCGATGGTAGCGAGCCAAGATATCGGCCGCGATAGTTGTATAGGCATGACCTAGATGAGGCTTGGCATTAATGTAATAAATCGGAGTCGTCAGGTAGAACTTACTCATTGTTTAAGAATTTAATTTATTTTCTGCCTCCTTTTTATCATTAAAGAAATCTTCTAAAAAGATTGAAATAATAGTAGCGGTAGGAACTGCTAAGATAACTCCGACTAAGCCGCCGATTTTGGCTCCAACTAACATAGTAATTAAAACTATGATTGGATTCAAGCCTACAGCTCGATTCATAATCTTTGGAACTAGAATCTGGTTTTCTACTTGCTGGATAACGACATAGATAATAATAACTAACAAGGCTTTAAGAGGTTGATCAGCAAAGGCAAAGAAAACAGCTGGAATGGCAGCCAGAACTGGACCAACAATTGGAACGACTTCAAATAAAGCAGCAATCAAACCAAGAACTAAGAAATATTTAATACCTAAAATCCACATACTCAAGCCTACTAACAGACCAACGGTAAGCATGAGAATTATTTGTCCCCATAACCAGGAACCCATTTTTTCTTGGATGCGATTAATCTTGCGAATAATATAAGGCTGGTATTTAACTGGAGCTAACATTTTTAAGAAGCGCTTAATACCCTCTTCTTCAATGGTCATATAAAAAGTAATAACCATGACGATAATAGTCGTAGCAATGGTTCCAAAAATACCAGACACGGCCGTATAAAGACCACTAGTTAAATTCCCTAAATCATCACTTAGATATTTTAAGCCTTCTTGAACTTGATTAAGAATATCACCTTGATTACTTAATAATTCTGGGGCCACATCTTGGACATAGCTTGGTAATTGAGAAGCGATAGCGGCAATTTGCTCTGATAATGGTGGAATTAATAAGTAAAATACTAGGGTCACAGCTAAAAGCATTCCTAAGTAAACACTAATAATGCTTAAGGCGCGAGGAATTTTATAACGTTGCAGGCGATCGACTAATGGGTCTAAAGCAGAAGCTAAGATCCAGGCAACAAAGACAATTCCGACAACTTCTTGAATTAAATAAAGAAATAATAATCCTAGAGCAACTAATAATATTTTTGTAATTGTTCTAGTAGAAATATTTACCTGATATGTTTTATCCGGCATATTTATATTTTTAATAATTTTTTAAATTTGTTTTTATCTTTTAATGGTCCAATTAAGGCCAAGTTTAAATATCTGGTTTTAAATAATTCTTGAGCGATCTTCTGTATTTGAGCTGGAGTAACTTTATTTATTTTAGCTAATTTTTCAGCCGGAGTTTGAAGTTTCTTGGTTAATAAATATTGAGTAGTGTACCAAGAGGCTTGTTCCTCAGAATCTTCTAAAGATAAATCTATTTTACCTTTAATATAATCTTTGGCTTTTTGTAATTCTTCTGGAGTAATGCCTTTGGATTTTACTTTTTTTAGTTGTTTTAATATTTCTGTAATGGCTTCTTCTAATCTGGTTTTGTCTAGACCAGCTTGAACCATAAATAAGCCGGTGTCTTGATAAATATTAAGGTCGGTTTTTACAAAATAAGCTAAACCTCTGCGCTCTCTGATTTCAGTAAATAAACGAGAGCTCATGTTGCCACCTAAAATTATAGATAATAAATTTAAGGCTGGCATGTTTTTATGATTGTACTCGTAGCCTGGCAAACTTAAGCAAGCTTGAATTTGTTCTGTCTTTTTATACAAAATATCTACTTGTGGTTTTTTTTGAACTCTTTTAAAAGAAGGATAACCTGTTTTTTTCTTGATCTTTTTATCTTGATCAAAATAATTTTCGATCAAGCTTAAAGCTTTTTTATCGAAGTTACCAGCCAAGCCTAGGATCATATTAGAAGGATCGTAAAACTTGTCTCGGTATTCTAAGATTTTTTCTCTGGTAATAGTTTTAATTACTTTTCGAGGGCCGATTATTAATTGTCCCAAAGAATGCTTAGGATCAAAAGTTAATTGCTCACATAATTCTTCGCAATACATTAAAGGATTATCTTCGTACATGTTAATCTCTTCTAAAATAACTCCTCGTTCTCGATCTATTTCTTTAGGATCAAATTTAGAATTAAAAAGCATGTCTGATAATAAATCTAAGCCTAGTTTTAATTTAGAACTAGAAACTTTAATGTAATAACCAGTATATTCTTTGCCAGTAAAAGCATTGTACTCTGCGCCTACGCCGTCGAGTTCTTTGGAAATGTCTAAAGTAGTTGGGCGCTTGTTTGTGCCCTTGAACATTAAATGTTCAATAAAGTGAGACACGCCGTTGACAGATTTGTCTTCATAACGAGAGCCTACAGGAAAAAGAACTAGAAGAGTTAAAGCCTTAGTTTCTTTTTGTGGAATTTGTAAAACTTTTAATCCGTTGGAAAGTTTTTTTATTTTTGGTTTCATGCAGCTAAGCGTTCAGTTAAATAGTCTTTTAATTTTTCGATAGGAATTCTTTCTTGAGACATAGTGTCGCGATCTCTAATTGTGACGGCTTTGTCTTCAATAGAATCAAAATCTACAGTAACACAGAAAGGAGTTCCGATTTCGTCTTGGCGGCGATATCTTTTTCCAATGCTTTGAGTTTCATCGTATTCACAGTGCCAAATATTTTTTAGTTCGTTAAAGATTGGCTCAGCCACTTCTTTAAGTTCTGGTTTTTTACTTAACGGTAAGATGGCCACTTTAACTGGAGCTAAATCTTTAGGAAACTTCATTACTACTCTAGTATCGTCTTTAACTTCTTCTTCAGTATACGCCGCTAGTAAAGCAGTTAAAATACAACGGTCTAAACCAAAGGTAGGTTCAATTACGTGAGGAATATATCGCTTGTTGGCGTCTTGATCAAAGTATTCTAAGCCGTGTTGTTTTAAATCAAAATCTGTGCGATAAGCTAGGCCAAATAATTCGCCAAAGCCAAATGGAAATTTATATTCAAGGTCAACTGTTTTTTTAGAATAATGAGATAATTTTTCTGGAGAATGCTCTCTCATCTGCATGTCTTCTGGTTTAACACCTAATAGAGTGGCAAATTCTTCTTGCTCTTTGTAGAGCTTATCAAAGATTTCTTCCCAGTTAGCATCTGGAGCAATAAAATACTCTATTTCTAGTTGTTCAAATTCTCTAAGTCTGAAAATAAAATTACCAGCTACTATCTCGTTTCTAAAGGCCTTGCCCACTTGTCCGATTCCAAAAGGAATCTTAACTCGCATAGAGTCGGTAATGTTTTTGAATTCCACGAAAATTGCTTGAGCAGTTTCTGGACGTAAATAAGCTATTTCTTCTTTTTCTCCTGAAACATTATTAAGAGGAGTTTGAAACATCATGTTAAAATTTCTAGCTTCGGTCCAGTCTTGAGCTCCGCAACTAGGGCATTTGATGGCGGCCATTTCTTTATCCATGGCTTTATTATCGCCTTCTAAGTCTTTACCAGTAGCTTGTTCAACTAAATGGTCGGCTCTAAAGCGCTTTTTACACTTTTTGCAGTCTACTAAGGCGTCGTTAAAATTAGTAGTGTGACCAGAAGATTCCCAAACCTTAGGGTGTAAAATAATTGGTCCGTCAATTCCAACCATGTCTGGCTTGTCTTGGACAAACTTTTTCCACCAGATTTTCTTAATATTGTTTTTCAGCTCGGTTCCATAGGGTCCATAGCTATAAGAGTTAGCAAAACCGCCATAAATTTCACAAGCTGGGAAAATAAAACCACGCCTCTTGCTTAAAGAGACGATCTTTTCCATTAGATCTTTAGATTCAGTCATAAATTATATGAAATTACATTATAATCCCCAGTCATGAGACTCGGGCTATTTGTTTATATTATAAGATATTTTATAAAAAAGTGCAAATATCTTGGCTTGACATAAGGAGTTAAAAATAATAATCTAAGTCTGTCCTTCGACAATCAACCCCCTCACCCCGAGGTATGTGACCATGTCTACTCTCTCCCCCTTCGAAAAGGCCATCATGGCCGGTATCCCTGCTGAACTTCCTGAGCCCCGTCCCCTGGACGAGAGTGTGCCGCACGCGCCGGCGCGTCCGAAGGTGACCGAGATCCTGACCCCGACTGAGATCGGCGTGGCCCTGGCCAACGCCCTGCGCTACTTCCCCGTGGAGTGGCACGAGGCGCTGGCCCCAGAGTTCCTCCAGGAGCTCAAGGCCTACGGCCGCATCTACATGATGCGCTTCCGGCCAGACTACGAGATGTACGCTCGCCCGATCGAGGAGTACCCCGGTCTCTGTGATCAGACCAAGGCCATCATGCACATGATCCAGAACAACCTGGATCCGAAGGTGGCTCAGTTCCCGCACGAGCTGATCACCTACGGCGGCAACGGCACCGTGTTCCAGAACTGGGCTCAGTACCTGCTGACCATGCAGTACCTGGCGAACATGCGCGGCGACCAGACCCTGATCCTGTACTCGGGTCACCCCATGGGCCTGTTCCCGTCGAGCCCGGACTCGCCACGAGTGGTCCTGACCAACGGGATGGTCGTTCCCAACTACTCCAGCCGTGAGCAGTACGACAAGCTGGCGGCCCTGGGTGTGACCAGCTACGGCCAGATGACCGCGGGCAGCTTCATGTACATCGGGCCGCAGGGCATCGTTCACGGCACTACCATCACCCTGCTCAACGCTGGGCGTAAGTACCTGGGCCTCAAGCCCGAGGAAAGCTTGGCTGGCAAGGTGTTCGTGACCTCAGGCCTCGGCGGCATGAGTGGTGCGCAGGCCAAGGCCGCGGTGATTGCCGGAGCAGTGGGTGTGATCGCGGAGATCAACCCGGCTGCCCTGAACAAGCGCCTGGACCAAGGCTGGCTGGACGAGGCCACCGACAACCTCGATGTCCTGATCAGCCGCATCCAAGAGGCGGTCTCCAACAAAGAAGCGATGTCGCTCGGATATCTGGGCAACATCGTCGACCTGTGGAAAGCTCTGTACGATGCCGAAGTTCATGTGGACCTTGGCTCGGACCAGACTTCCTTGCACAACCCCCATGGTGGTGGCTACTACCCGGCTGGAATGAGCCTGGAAAAAGCCAACGCCATGATGGTGGAGAATCCCAAGAAGTTCAAGCGCGCGGTCACCTCCTCCTTGCGGGCTCACGCGATGTACATCCACCACATGGTGGATCGCGGGATGTACTTCTGGGACTACGGCAACGCCTTCTTGCTCGAAGCCAAGAAGGCCGGGGCCATGGTCATGAACGAAGAAGGAACCGCCTTCCTCTGGCCCAGCTATGTGGAAGACATCATGGGTCCCATGTGCTTCGACTACGGCTTCGGTCCCTTCCGCTGGGTGTGCTGCTCTGGAGACCCCGATGATCTCGAGGTCACGGACAGCATCGCGTACAGTGTCATCGCTGGCCTGGCTGACAAAGCCGGTCCCGAGATCAAGCAGCAGTACCTGGACAACCTGAAGTGGATCCAAGAAGCTGGTGGTCACAAGATGGACGTGGGCAGCAAGGCCCGCATCCTGTACTCTGACCGACAGGGACGCATCGCGATCGCCTTGGCCTTCAACCAGGCAGTGAAAGATGGTCTGTTGAGCGGTCCGGTGGTGATCGGTCGCGACCACCACGACGTGAGCGGTACGGACTCGCCCTACCGGGAGACGGCCAACATCCGTGACGGCTCCATGTTCTGCGCGGACATGGCGATCCACAACGTCATCGGCGACGCCATGCGCGGAGCCACCTGGGTCTCGATCCACAACGGTGGCGGTGTCGGCTGGGGCGAGGTCATCAACGGCGGCTTCGGCCTGGTCCTGGATGGCACGCCCGAGGCCGCGCGAAGGGCCAAGGACATGCTCGGATGGGACGTGGGCAACGGCCTGGCTCGCCGAGCCTGGGCTGGCAACCCCGGTGCCAAGTACGCAGTCCAACAGGCCATGAACATGGACCCGGACATGCAGGTGACCATGGCCCAAGCGGCCAACCCGGACCTGGTGTCCGGTGCGATCAACAAGGTCTTCGGCTAGCCGAGACCTAGAGCGACATGAAAGATAACAAAACGAGAGGTCGTCGCTCCCTCTCGTCTTTTTTTTATTCAAAACCGCGGGTACGGGGCCCCGCGGTTATATGATAAGCTGTATTTTTTATTACTTTGCCTGAAGATGTAATTGACCGTATAGATAAGCCATTATAGTACCGACGTAAAAACCTACTGGGAAAATACCAATGAAGAAAAATAACATACCAAAGTTTACCAAAAATCCACAAGCCCAGTTAAGTAAAGTAATTATTAAAATTAAACCAATATTATTTTTAATAAATTTCCAGATTTCTTTAAAGTTGTAAAACTCTTTCCAAGACTCACGTTTAGCAGCTTTAATATATAAAACCGGGGTAATAAATAACATTAATACTCCATATATCATCATTAAAACTTGAAAAGCAAAGACAAATAAAACCATAACAATAGCAAATAAATCTTCGTCAATAAACGCGGCGATAATGGCAATAATTATCATGAAAAATAATAAAATAATCCAAGGTAAAGAATAGCCCAGCATGGCAATCATGAATTTAAAACCATCCATGAAATAACCATCTAAATTATCCCACTCTGGCATAATATCTTTCTTTTTTTCCATAACATTTCGCTGTAGCTGCAAGTAATATCCAACAACTAATGGAATAGGAATAATAAACATGCAGCTAAGAATGGCTAGGCTACCTAATAAAACTTTTTTAACCCAATCTTTATCTTGGAATTGATAAGAAAAGGCTTTGTCGATGTTGTTCATATGATATTGTATGGACAAGCCTAGGCATGTCCTTACTTATTAAGTTTTTTCTGCTTTTTCGATACGGAGAGCTCCCCCGCCCTCAAGAATAACTTTGTCGCGGCGGCCAATTTTTTTCTCTAGTAATAATTTAGATAAAGCATCTTCAACTGTATCTTGAATGAAACGCCTTAAAGGACGAGCTCCATATAATGGATCGTATCCTCCTTTAGCTAATTCACGAACCGCTTCGTCTGTAGCTTCTAAAGTGATTCCCTTGTCTAGTAATTGCTTGGCTAGTTTGTTTAATAATAGTTTAGCAACTTCAAAAATTTCTTGTTCGGTTAATGGCTTAAAGACTACCACATCGTCAAAACGATTTAAAAACTCTGGGCGGAAATATTCTTTTAAGCCGCCTTCCATGAAATAAGTTTTAATTTGACTAATATCTTGACCATCTTTGATTTGATCTTGAATATAATTTGTTCCCGCATTAGAAGTGGCGATTAAAATAATATTAGTGGTATCAACAGTTCGGCCTTTACCATCGGTAATCCGACCATCGTCCATGACTTGTAAGAAAACATTTAAAATATCTGGATGGGCTTTTTCTAACTCATCTAATAAAACTAAGCTAAATGGTTTTAAGCGCAAAGCCTCAGTAAGTTGCCCAGGTTGATCTGGAGAACCAATAAGCTTGTTAATACTTTCTGGTTGCTGATACTCAGACATGTCGATTCGAAGCATGTTTTCTTCGTCACCAAAATAATTGGCAGCAATAGTTTTAGCGGTTTCAGTTTTACCAACACCAGTGGGACCCAAGAATAAGAAATTAGCAATAGGCCGGTTTTCATCACGAAGCTCTTGACGAGCTCGACGCAAGGCCCTAGCTACAGAGCTGACAGCTTGGTCTTGACCGATCAAGCGCTGGTGCATTATTTTTTCTAAGTTTAACAACTTCTGAGCTTCGGTTTCAGTAACAGAAGCAATCGGAACATTAGTTTTTTCAGATAAAATCTTAGCTACTTCTTCTTTAGTGACAATACCCTTTTCTCCTTTGGTTTCGCGAGTATAAATGGCAGACTCTTCCATAATGTCTAAAGCCTTGGCTGGAAGATGACGGTCTTTAATGTACTTATCTGTTAAAACTACGCAAGCTTCTAAGGCGTCGTAGGAGAAATATACTTTTTGTTTATACTCTACGCTTCCGGACTTGGCTTCTAAAACTTGGATAGCATCGTCGTGATTCATCTCTGGAATTTGAACTACTTGGAAACGGCGTAAAAAGGTTTCCTTGTTTTGAATATATTGTTGGAATTCTGGAGTGGTAGTGGTACCGATAACGTGGAGCCAGCCTTGAGAAAGATAGTTCATTAAAATAGTAGACACATCAGCGGCTGAACCAGTAGACCCGGCTCCTAATAAATTATGAATATCTTCAATTCCTAAAATTACATTTCCAGCTAAAGCAATTTCTTTAATAATTTGCTGCATTCTTTTTTCTAAATCTCCAGTTCCAGAAGCACCAGCAATTAAACTACCTGGATCGATAACAACTAAACGTTTGTCTTGAAGTTCTTTGGGCACATCTTCAGCAGTCATAAGTTCGGCAATACCTTGTAAAATAGTACTTTTTCCAGCTCCAGACTCACCTACTAACATAGCGTTTCCATGACCCTCTTTTAAAACTCTAAAAGCTTCGGTTACTTCTTTTTCTCTGCCAATTAATGGAAAAAATCCACCAGAACGAGCCTTAAGAGTAAAGTCTTGGCCGATTTGATCGAGAAGAGGCGTGGGACGAGCAGTAAAAGATCTATTCATATGGCTCTTGGGCTTCCATCCAGAACGCTTGCGCAGCCTAGACCATTGTTCTTGTAATCTTTTTTGAACGTAAATCCATTCTACGACATTACGTAGTTTGCGTAAGTCTATTTCTAAGTCGTAAAAAATGTCTGAGATATTTTGATCAACTTGAACTAAGGCTATTAATAATTCTGTAGGCCCGACTTTTTTTCTTCTTTTAATATAAGCTTCGTAATAAGCTAGGAATAAAACTTTTTTAAAATCTAGGCCCATATCTAAGTCAAGGCTATGGCCAGATATTTTTTTGGTTTCTTTGTATAAAAGGTTGCCAATTTTATCAGCTAATTTTTTTGAATCAATTCCTAAGCGACCAGTGATAATTGCGATCTGAGAAAAACTCATTAAGGAAATTAATAAGTGAACTGCCTTTATTTCTTCGTGCTTAACTTTTTTAGCTTGTTTATAAGAATCTTCTAAAGCGCGAATTGACTCTAAAGAAAAATACTTAGTAATGTTAACTTTGTTTTTGGATTGTTTTAATTCCTGCCACTCAGCTGATTTAAGTTGTAATTTTGCTTTAGCGCCTGGAGCTCGGCCTTTAATAATTTTACGGCCTTTAATGTCTTGCTCTAAGCGATAGTATAAAAATAAATCAGTAATTACAGATAACCAGAAAATAATCATCCAATAATTTCCAGATTCAGTTAAGATGTTAAAAACATCGTCTATATTTTGATAAGCAGAAAAAGCTAGGCTAGCGATTCCGACTAAACCAAAAATAATTAAAGAAAAATTTATAAAGTTCTTAATAAATAACTGAGCACGGTGTTCTAAAATAGCCAACTGATTTAAGGGTTGGCGCCAAAATAAAACTTGATCATCCACTTGAGCAAATAAACTATCTTTGTTTTGACACTTTGGACAAGTAATATGACGGCCTAAACCAGACAATTCATAACCATACCCCCCGCAAGTAGGGCAAGCAACGTATTGTAAATTTTGTTTTTTATTTTTAGATCCAGGCATAAAAGTTGAAATCAACTATATTTAACTGATATAAAATATTGTAAACAATAAATAATGGTAATAATAACCAAATTAAGAAAACTATAGTTAGGGCAATTAACCAAGCTAAAGTCAGTAATAAAATAACAAAGAAATAAACTATTCTAACGAAAAAACTAATCACTCGGCTAGCAAAATCATTAAACCCATACATGGGGCTGAGTAAATGCTTGAATAAAATTCCTAAGTTAAGAGAGTGGGCAAATTCTTTTATTTCTCGGCCCATCATTTTTAAGATAGCCCAGGCTCCTTGGGAATACCACCATAAGGGAAAATAAATAGTTTGCCAGACTAAGTCGACAAAAATAAATTTAATTGTTTGCCAGGCAATATACATGAATATATTATACCATTATTCTGGGTTTTCACAAAATTCTTTACTTCGACATTGAAGGTCGTTGCACAAAGGACAAGAAGAACAAGCTTGGCAATGTTCTGTAGGACAAACACCAACGTCATAAGTGGCACACTTTTCATCATCATAAGAAATTCCAGTCACTTCAATTCTAGAGCCAGCATCAAAATCTTGGCTTTGCTGCATGTAATAAAATAAAGTTCCGCCAATTGCTCCAGCGAGAATAAATAAAATAATAAAAAATGCTATTTGTTTCATATTTTTAGTAATAAATTAAATATTGGATTAAAACAATTAAAGAAATTATAGCTCGAAATAAAATTCCCACTAAATCATCATAAGGTTTCCATAAATCATAAAAGGGCTTACTTAAAGATCTAATGAAATCGATAATAACTAATAAAATAATAATAAATATCCCCCACTTAATGGCGGTTAATAAAGGAAAGGTTAAAAGAGCTCCATAGGCTAAAATTAAAAGAACTATTAAATCGCTAAGTCCATCTATAATTTTTCCATAACTAGTTCCTTTGTTTTTAATCCGGGCAATAGAGCCGTCCAGAGTATCTAGAAACTTACCAAAAAGCCAGCAAAAAAATAAAACTAAAACTAGATGATCAATGCTCCAATAGATCATTAAACACATAAAAGCCGCTAAAATAAAGCGGCTGACAACTAAAAAATCTGGAGTAATAAAATTAGGGACGCGGTTTTTAATAAAACCTTTCCATAGATCATCGCGTTTATAGCGAAATGAATTGAAAAATTCCTCCAAACTCATGCTTACATTATAGCACACTTCTGATCTGACGCATTAATTCTATGTAAAAGTGAACATTATGAACCGTGCATAAACGCATTGCTAAAATTTCATTAACACTAAATAAATGTCGAATATAAGATCTAGTATAACCAGATTTACAAGCTGAGCAAGAGCAGTTTTTATCTATTGGCCCTAAGTCTTCTTTGAATTCTTGTTTGGTAATTCTTAGAACTTTATAATCAACCTTAGATAAATCTTCGGCTAATTGTAAATTAGTATATAAATATCCGTGTCTAGCGTTTCTAGTAGGTAAAACACAATCAAACATGTCGACGCCTTTTTTTACGGCGGCTAAAATTTGCTCGGGATGGCCAACTCCCATAAGGTAACGCGGTTTGTCTTCTGGTAACTCTGGACAGACCCAGTCTAAAACCTCGTACATTTTCTCAGTTGGTTCGCCTACGGCTAAGCCACCAATAGCATAGCCGTCGAAATCTAAGTCAATTAATTCTTTGGCACTTTTAAGGCGAAGGTCTTTGTGGTTAGAACCTTGAACAATTCCAAATAATAAATTTTTGGTTTGAGCTTTTTTACAGCGTTCGGCCCAGCGAGTAGTGAGCTCTTGAGATTTTTTAGCATAATCGTATTCACAAGGATAAGGCGGGCACTCGTCTAGACACATCATAATGTCTGAATTTAAAGTTTCTTCGATTTCAATCACCTTTTCCGGAGTAAACCAGTGCTCTGAACCATCGTAAGTAGATTTAAATTTTACGCCTTTCTCTTCTATGTCACGCAATCCCTTTAAAGAGAAAACCTGATAGCCGCCTGAATCAGTTAAGATAGGTCCCTGCCAGTTCATAAATTCGTGTAATCCCCCGGCGTTTTTAATAACATCTAAACCAGGACGTAAATAGAGGTGGTAGGTGTTGCCTAAAATAATTTGATTTTTTAAATCTGCGAAATCTTTATTATCTAAAGACTTTACAGACCCGCGAGTAGCGATCGGCATAAAGAATGGGGTTTGGATTTTTCCGTGAGCAGTTTGCAACTCTCCCCTTCTTACTTTATTTTTTTTGTTAATTAGGGTAAAATTATACATATGAAAATTATACAATACTTTCCTAAATGGATAAAGCCTAATCACCTTACTATAATTAGATTAATTTTACTAGCCCCTTTAGTTTGGCTGTTATTAGAAGAGCATTATATCTGGTTTGTAGTTTTATTTTTAATAGCCTGGGTAACAGACTTGCTTGACGGAGCTTTAGCTAGACAAAGAAAGCAAATAACTGCTTGGGGCGTGTTTTTAGATCCATTGGCTGATAAATTATTATTTTATGTTCCATTGATATTGATTGCTTATGGATTGATTAATGAATTTTTGTTTTGGATAATGATAATTTCTGAAACTATTTTGTTTATTTTATCTTGGACTTTTGTAGGAATCTTACGAGCAATGAAAATGAAATTTGAGTTTACTTCTAACTATTTTGGGAAGTCTAAGGCCGTGGTTCAGTTGATAATTATTGTGGTATTAATTATTTCTTTGTTTATAGAAAATTCTCTAGTAATAAAAAGCGCCGAAATTTTGATCAGCGTAGCTTTAGTATTAATGAGTTTAAGCTTAGTGAGAGCTCTTAGTAAAGTTCGTTAGTTTCCAACAACAACGCCTTTGTCTTTAGCGGCTTCGTCCTCTGTTAAATCAGTGGTTACCCTGTCTTTATTTTGAGAAACTTGTTCATCAGTAAAAGTATCATGAGCAGAGGCCACAGTTTCTTCGGTTAAAACTAATAACTTATCTAAATCATCTGGAACAGGACTCACAGAAACAGAAAATTGAACCTCTTTATTTTTATCAGCTTTAAGTTCGTCTAAAGACCAAGTAATTTGCCGAGATCCAGAATCATAAGAAATTCTATCGGAAGCAGAGTCTTCCCAAACAACTTCTTCTGGTAGGGTTGTTTGTACAGTTACATCTTCTAGGTCATTACTGCCGCCAGTTAATTGCCAGAAAATTACATAAGTAGTTTTTTGGTTAACTTGTGGAGGAAGGGGTCCATCGCCTATTTTAGTTAAGTCTTCAGTATAATAACGACCCAGACTAGACAAGCTAAACTCGCTAGTGATTTTAGTAGTCGTGCTAGCGTCTTGCTCAAACTCAACAGTCTCGCCATCGATCTGAGCCTCAGTAATAGTAGCGGTAGCAGTAATGTCGGTGCTAGTTTTAGATATTTTCTTTTTAACGTTAGTAGTATAAGTTAATTTTTTTTCTTTGTGCGGGCCCAAAGATTCAATAGTGTCGAGGACAGCTTGTTCTTGATTTAAATTCTTTCCGCTAAAATTTAAAGTAACTTGTAAATTTTTTATAGTAACATCAGAAGTGTTTTCTAGAACAACTTTGTATTTTAATTCATCACCGGCCCCGGCAGTTTCAGGAGCAGTTAAACTGATCTTTAAGTCTGGGTTCACAATTAATAAAAGGCTTGTTTTTTCAACTTGTAAATTAAAGTTTCCATCTGGCTCCAGCAAGCCTAGTTTAAATTTAAATTCTTGGTTTTCTCCGCTTTCTCCAGAAATAGTTCCGCGCATGGTAAATTCTACTTCTTCTTGAGCAGCTAAGCTATTAAGCACCCAAATATTGTCTTTTTGATCGGCCTCAGGTTCTATTTTAGAAATATCAAAGCTTGGCGGATAATCTAAAACTGCTTTTACATTTGGTAATGGAAGTTCGGAAGTATTTTTTACTTTAACTTTATACTCTATCTCCTCTCCGTCTTGAACTCGAGAAGGCACAGTAACGTCTAGATCAACTAAAGATTCTTCGATAGTTAAATCTAAGTTAGCGATTTCCTGAAAGTCTTGTTGAAAATTAGAAGGACGATAAGAAAGTAAAGAAGAAAAGCTCTTTTGGGTATTTTTTTCACCAACTAGTTGACCGGTAATAGTAATTTTTCCGCCGGCTCCGCTAGCTAGGTCGGCAAATTTCCAAGTATTATTAGTGCCGTCAACAGGATCAACGCTAGCTTGTTGAAAATAAAAACCATCCGGATAGTGGATGGATAGCTCACCTGATTCTAAAGAAACCTTTTCGTTATTTTGATAACTTAAGTCTAAAGTAATAATATCTCCAGAAGCGATGTCTTCTTCTTCAGAGGTTAAGGTAAGAGCTACTCTCGAATTATCTGTATTAGCACTATCATTAGATTCACGATTAAAAAGCCAATAACCTAAGAAAGTAAGACTGGATAAGATTATAACTATTAAGCTAATTATAATAATTGGCTTAGCATAACTTTTTTTAGCTCTTTCTAAGCGAGTCATGTCAACTACTTCACCGGTTTCTTCTGCTTCGGAGGCATAAATATTAACAATTTCTTCTCCTTCTATGGGTTCAGAGTCTAATTTTATTTTGGGATTTTCTTTTTTGGTCATAAGTGTGCTCTATTATACCAGAAATTTGCGAGTTTGCAAAGCATCCTCTAATTGATATTCTAAATAACTGTGCATAAACTTTTCTAAATCCTGCCATAATTTATCTTCGATCTTTAGGCGAATGATATTAGAATAGTTTTGGGTTAGTAAAAACTTTAAAATCTTATTTAAATTATTTTCTTCACTTAAGGTCGGGCAAAACCCTTGAATTTCTAAAATCTTTAAGGCAAAAGAATGATTAATTAATGGATGATGTTTATTTTTTTCTAAATAATCTAAGGCCTCAATCAATAAAGTAAAGATTCTTTTGTCGCTAAGGCCTTCTGGAGTTATTTTGTCGACTAGCTCTAAGAAATAAAAAGAATTATTTAGCTTATCTAAATCTTGTTTAATAGATTTATAACTTTGAATTATTTTGCTTCCAGCGATTTTGTCTAAACGAGCGCCTTGAGCAATATGAAGATTACTTAGAGTTAGAGGCTCTAAGTGTCCAGCTAATTTTGAAGTAGCTTTTTTAGCGCTCTTAGCACTGGCTGCGATCTTGCCATAGTCGGCAGTGTAAATAATGTAGATTCGATCAGCAGCCCGGGATTCTCGAGAGCGTAAAATTATGCCTTGAGTTTTATATGTAATGGCCATTTGTTAACTTTAACTTCGTCTTCTCCCTCACCTTCAGTAATGGACTTGTTACGAGTTTGTTTCATGATGTCTTCTTTGTATTTCTCTAAGATGTTTTTTAATTCTGCTTCGTCTGTTTTGTAAGTTAGGTCAGTATGATCATTAATAGTTAATCCTTTTTTCTTTCTTAAAGAATTAATAGATCGAACCACCTCTCTAACTAAGCCTTCTTCTTTTAACTCGTCAGTTAATTCTGTGTCTAGATTATATTCTTCTCCCTCTACTACTTCTTTAACATTAATTTCAGCCGCAATTAACTCTTTTAATTCGTCTGATAATTTTTCAGGTGTTTGAAGAGAGGCTAAGGGTTGACGAACCTTGACTCCAGCTTCTTCTCTTAAGCTCAATCCCTTTTCAACCACTTCACGAACTTTGGTCATTTGATCTAGGACTTCTGAGCTAATTTTTTGTTCATCAAATTCTGGCCAATTTTCTAAGTGGACAGACTCTTGATCTTGGTCTAATTCTTGGTAAATTGACTCGGCGATGAACGGAGTAAAAGGAGCCATGATCTTGGTGAGATTTATAAAGACATACTTCATAGTTTCTAGAGCCTTAATGTCCCCTTCTTTTATTCTATCTCGAGAACGGCGGAGATACCAAGTAGAAAGCTCGTCAATAAATTCTTTTATCGGACGTCCAGCTTTAACTGTATTGTAATTATCCATCTTCTCAGTAACTTCTTTAATCAGGGTATTTATTTTACTTATAATCCATTGATCTAGAACATGTTCGCTATTAGTAGAAGCAGTAACGTCTTGAGCGTACATTTGATAGAAAGAAAAAACATTACTTAAACTATTAATGAGCTTGTTGTAAGTGTCTTTTACTTCTCGATCACTAAAAGATAAATTTTCTGCTTGCATCACTGGGCTGGTCATTAAGTAATAACGCAAGGCATCAACTCCATATTGATTAATAATAGCCCAAGGGTCCGTGTAATTCATCTTAGACTTGGAAAGTTTTTCTCCTTTTTCATTTAAAATAGTGCCTGTGGTAACGCAATTTTCAAAACTAATATTATCAAAAAGTGCAGTAGACATTACATGCATGTAATAAAACCAAGCTCTAGTTTGAGCGATGTACTCGGCAATATATTGACCCGGAAATCTCTGTTTAAATTCTTCTTTGTTTTCAAACGGATAATGAAATTCTGCAAAGGGCATAGAACCAGATTCAACCCAGCAATCAATAACTTCTGGAATCCTAGTCATCTCTTTACCACAAGAACATTTTAATTTAATTTTATCTGCCTGATGTTTATGTAAATCTATTTCTTCAACTTTGTCTGTAGAATAAACCTCGTCAAAATTTAAAGCTTTTTCTTTTAATTCTTTAACGCTACCGATACATTCTTGGTGATCACAAGAGTCACATTTCCAAAATGGTAAAGGAGTGGCCCAAAAACGGTTACGAGAAATATTCCAGTCTGGAGCAGTTTCTAAAATGTTTAAAAAGCGCCCTTCTTTAAGATGTTCTGGGTACCAATTAATTTTTTTGTTCAACTCAATTAAACGAGGCTTTATTTTTTGGATATTAATAAACCAGGCAGAAATTGCATTGTAAATTAACTTAGTTTCACAACGCCAGCAATGCGGGTAAGAATGAGTAAATTGTTCTTTTCTATATACTAACTCTCTTTTTTCTAAATCCTTTTTAATTTCTTTTTGCGCGGCTTCAAAATATTGTCCTTGGATAAATTCTGGAGCTTGCTCATTAAAATGTCCTTTTTCATCCAATAATGGAACTACTGGTAAATCTAATTGTAATCCTAATTGATAGTCATCTTCACCATAAACTACGGCAGTGTGCACAATTCCAGTTCCTTCTTCTGTGGTTACAAAATCAGCTGCGGCAACATACCAGGCTTTTTTACCAGTTTCTTGAATTGACTTTAAATCAAATAAAGGTTCGTATTCTACATCAACTAAATCTGATCCTTTAAGTTTTTTAACTGCTTTTAATCCTTCAGCCCTGGCTTCAGCTAAAATAAAATTGTCTTCGGTTAAAATGTAATCAATATCTTCTCCCACAGCTAAGGCAACATTACCTGGTAAAGTCCAAGGGGTGGTGGTCCAGGCTAACAAATAAGTGTCTTCTGGTAAATTATGTTTTTGCGGATCTTTGACCTTGAATTTAGCAGTTACAGATTCTTCAGTAACATCTTTATAGCTATTATCCATAGCAATCTCAGCTTTGGAGACAGGGGTTTCACAACGCGGACAATACATTAATACTTTGCGGCCTTCGTAAATCAATTCTTTGTCCCACATAGTTTTTAAAGACCACCAAACACTTTCCATGTACGTGGAGTCCATAGTTTTATAAGAATCGTCAAACTCAACCCAACGACCAATACGATCAACCATCTTTTTCCAATCTTGAGTATAGGTTAAAACTTTTGAACGACAGGTTTCATTGAATTTATCTACACCCAGTTTCTCTTCAATGTCTTTTTTACCAGAAACATTAAGCTCTTTTTCAACAATATTTTCAATCGGCAAACCATGACAATCCCAACCCCATCGACGACGAACATGGTAGCCTTTCATAGTCCAATATCTAGGGACAACATCTTTAATAACTGAGCTTAAAATATGCCCATAATGTGGGAGGCCCGTAGCAAATGGAGGGCCATCATAAAAAACGTAATCCCCTTGTGGTGAAACTTTGCTAAGTGTTTTTTCGAAGATCTTATTATCCTCCCATAATTTTAATACCTCTTCTTCTTTTTGAACGTGTTTATTTTTTTCCATATATTATATTATTTTAATCTTTTTTTATTAATTGAACGGTAGCCGTCCATGTCAGTTACGCTTTTTTCCCGTGCCTCTTGAATATTTCTTTCTTCCCAGGTTTCAATTTGGCCATCAGAAAATTCTATTAAATAAAATTCTTCTATCATGTAATCCGTTAGTCTCTGGTACCATTCTTGCATTTCTGGACACTCTAAAACTACTTCTAAAATTTCATTTTCTTCTAATTCTAAGGGCCATAATCCGTAATTCTCACTATAGTTACCGTCATCATCATACATAGCATCGTGTATGCTTTGTTGATAAAAATTTGCTCTGTTTTTTTGAAGCTCTTTGTATAAACGGTCGTATCCTTGTTGAGGAGTGAGCTCATCTCGATCTACTTCTTCTAAAACATCCCATATAATGTCGTCCATTTTAAAAGAAGGATTAATGTTTATAAAAAATGACCAGGTCTCAGAAATAAATTGTCCGTCCTGGTGGGCAGGATCTTGCTGGTCAATAGAGTATTGCAAAAGATCTCCCGATTGAGAAAGAGCCTCTTGATTATCATCATCTGCAAGATGAGTATATACTTCTTTTGAATGACCATGATATAATTTGGCAAAAAATAAATGGGCAATTTCATGGGCATATATCAAGATACTGCCAATGTGTTCTCTGTCTATGTAAATCCAGTCATTCTTATGTTCTTGTCCTAGAGATGTGCGATACATTCCTCCTGGTGGATCTTCTGAGGTACCCCTGTAATCTGCGGCATCATAAAGCAATATTCGATCATTAATATAAAACCAATTTAATAATTCGTTTTTTTCTATTAAACCAGCAGCAACTTGTTTATTACCAGATTCATCATAGTTTCCATATTTATCTACTAAAGGAACTTTGCTTTTTTTAGCTAAGTCCGCAGCTAAAGGCGTTACTAAGTTATAATGGTCAATACCCATCTCCATACTTGCTGCCTCCTCTTCATTTGGTTGCTCAGCATAATCATATGGGGCGCAAGCTTGTAAGCCTATACCCAAGGCTAGTAATGTTGCTGGTTTCATAATTTTTTATCTTAGTTTTCTGGGATTAATTTTACGATATCCGTCTAGGTCAGCAACTCTTCTTTCTCTAGCCTCCCTAGCATGATCAGCCTTCTCTTCTCGTTCAGCTCTTTCTTCTAAGGTCATTATTTCATAATCTTCAAATTCATTAGTAATTTCATCTAAAATAAAATTATAATGATACTCGTAGTCTTCTAAGAATTTATCCCAATTGTCAGAACTAAGCCATTTTTTTGCCATTGCTTCCCTGTCTTTTTGACTAATTTCTAAAACTTCTAAAAGAATGGCTTTTTCTATGTCTTTTCTAACTATTTCTCTAAGTTCACTTTCATCTTTTTTACTTCCAGAAACACTATTATAAACACTTTGTGGATCATTCCAGCTATCTGGATTTTCTGGAGACCAAGGGTCCTCATTATATCGCTGTAACGCAGAGTCTCTTTGGTGATAAAGTGTTCCTATTTCTCCGTATAAGGCAACGTAGCCGCACAAGACTAGTAAACCGCCCTGATAACCAGGGTCTCCTTCTTGAATAGATAGTTCTAACATGTCTATTTCTTTAAGATCAAAATATTTTTCTGGATGCTCTATTACATTAGAGTGATTATCTGCGGTTAAGGCCATGGAATGGAATGGCTCATGAACTAAAATTTCTCTTAGGCGGCCTGGGGAGTGTTTATCTGGTCCCCTGTAATCTCTAAATTCTCTGTGATCAATTCCAAAATAATCATTTTCTATACCTTTTCCGACATTTCTATGATTTTGCCCATCAGGGGCAACTTCATCTTTTTTCACAGGAACATTATTTTTATCGTATGAAAACATCCTACCCTCTTTTAAGAAATCCCAGGAATTCTCCACGGCTAATTCAAGATCTTTAATAGCTTGATTGTTTTGATCATCATGAAATTTACCATGAGCATCTACCAATAACACCGGGCTTTTAGTTGCTGCCTCTGAGACAAATGGAAGAACATTATCAACCTCGACCAATCCTTGCTCAGCATCGTTATATTGAGCTTGACTAAGATCTTCAAAATATTCTGGGGGCTGAGCACAACCTTGAAAAAGTAAGCTGCCTCCTAATATTAATTCTGCTGGTTTCATAATAATTTTTAAATAAAAAAACCCTTATTAGAAAGGGCTCCTTAGAGCGTTACCACCTTAGTTTATACTTCATTAACAGCTGTTAC
>CAZNEH010000011.1:0-31876 GCA_964572175.1 uncultured Gammaproteobacteria bacterium | reverse complement strand
GAAGTCGTAACAAGGCATCCGTAGCGGAAGCTGTGGATGGATCACCTCCTTTCTAAGGAGATTGATATTGAGATGTGAAACCTTTATATCTCAATTTAGTCGATCTAGTACTTCGGTACTAGATAAAGGCATAATTCTTGCTGCTATTAAGTTGTCAAAGCAACTCTGAAAAGGGCTAGACAATTCTAGCTTTTTTTGTTAGAATGTTTCCAGTGGCATTTTCGACATTAGTCGAAACTGCACTGGCAAGGCTTGGTAATCGTTTGGATATCCTGTTATTATGTAGCGGGCGTGCCCGTGCGGTTGCGAAGCAAACGCTACGGGCATATAGCTCAGTTGGTTTAGAGCGCAGTCCTGATAAGACTGAGGTCCCTGGTTCAAATCCAGGTATGCCCACCTTCGCTTTCGTTAGCACTCAAGCTACGGTGGGCGAGGCCCACTTGTACGTAACACAATATATTGGCCGCGGTAGCTCAGTGGTAGAGCACGGGACTGAAAATCTCGGTGTCGACAGTTCGATCCTGTCCCGCGGCACATTCGGAGTGTGGCCTAGTTGGCTAAGGCGTCCCGACGTACGTCGGGAAGATCCGGAATTAAAGTTTATGGAAAAATATTATGTTTACATTTTACAAAGTTTAAAGAATGGCCGATATTATATTGGTGCTAGTAGTGATCCTTTTAGAAGGTTGGAGGAACATAATAACAACAAAGAAAAATCGACAAAAAATAGAGGTCCCTGGAAATTGTGTCTAATGAAAGAATATGACTCTCTAAAAGAAGTAAGAAGAATTGAATATAAGTTAAAGAAGTTGAAAAGTAAAGTGATTCTTGATAAGATTGTTCAAGAGCAAGATATCAAGATGGAGGTTTAACGGAGTGTGGCCTAGTTGGCTAAGGCGTTCGCTTTGGGAGCGAAAGATCCTGGGTTCAAGTCCCAGCACTCCGACACCGTGCGGGTGTCGTATAATGGCTTATTATATCTGCCTTCCAAGCAGAGGACGTGGGTTCGATTCCCATCACCCGCTCAGATTGAAAAAATGGCCCGAAAGGGTCATTTTTGTTATACTAAAGTTATATGTTATTTGTATTTGCAATTAGCGCCGCTTTCTTAGGAGCGATCGGAGTAGTTATTGAGTCTTTTTTAGTTGGTAATAAGCACAAGAATCATGTAGAAGTGGGGGAAAGATTAGTTCCGGCTAATTATGTTAATCTTTTGTTAGTTAGCTTAGTTTTATTATTTTGGCCAGAGCAATTTTCTTTTCAGCCATTGTTGATTACATTTGGGTTTTTATTAGTTATTGGAATTTTAGATGCTTGGTATAATATTTTATATTTAAAAGCTTTGAAACGGTCTTCAGCGATTGAGGTTAACCCAGTGATAGCTACGAGTCCAGTAATTATTTTATTATTATCTACTTTTTTACCCGGAGTAAGTAGCTCATGGTTGATTGTGGGAGTAGTGGTGTTAATAGTGTTAGGGGTTTATATTTTAGAATTTGATTCTAAGAATTTATTAAGTCCATTTAAAAGTGAGGCAGTGAAGCTTGCGTTAGCGGCTGCTTTTTTTACGGCAGTAGCTGCAGTAATGATTGATCATTTACTGGATAATGGCTATGCTTCAGAATTATTTATTTTATGGGTGCGTATCATTATTATTTCTCTTTATTGTCATGCCGTACTGAGGCCTAAATTTTTTCCTAAGCAATATAAAAAGCATACCTGGTTATTTATTTTATTGGGAGTAGAAATGATTTATGTTACAGAAAGATCTTTGAAGTTTTTTGCTATGGGAGAAGGGAATGTAGCTTTAGCTGTGGCCGTGTCTAGTATAGCTCCTTTGTTTGTAATTATTTTTAGCTGGTTGTTTTTAAAAGAAAAAATTACTTTAAACAAAGTAGTAGGAACATTAGTTATTATTTTAGGATTATCCTTAGCAATGCTATGATCAATAATCATTCATTTGAACAAAAGCCAAATATTATAGGAGATATATTTTTCTTTGGTTTTTTATTATATATTAGCTATCGGACTATTTTTTTTATTAGTAAAATAGAATATTTTTTAACTAATTCTGGATGGCTATCTTTTGATATTTATTTTTATTATTTTAATTTAATTTTTCACGAGTTGTTTCATTTAGTGTTTGGGATTTTTGGAGAGTTTATGCATTTTTCAGGAGGCACTTTAGGAGAGTTTATTTTTCCTTTATTGTTTTTAGTTTATTTTATAAAGGAGAGAAAAGCGAGGGGAATATTTTTTGTGGTTTGGTGGGTTGGGTTTAATGTGGTGACTACAGCGGTGTATATGAAGGATGCGGCAGAGTTGGTGATGCCGATGTTATTTGAAGGGGCGCTTCATGACTGGGTTTATATTTTTACAAGATTAAATGTTTTAGATAGCGCAACAGAGATAGGGCAGGTGTTTTTATGGGTAGGGCAAGGATTGGTGTTGGCTAGTTGTGTGGGATTTTTTATTTACGGTATAGTTTCATGGACAAAGAATTCAAAACAACGCTAACAGAGGAAAAGGCCATGGCTGCGGCAGCGACAGTAGGGCTTAAGAATCCTAGAGCAGCCAGAGGAATGCCTAAAGAGTTGTAGAAAAATGCCCAGAAGAGGTTTTGTTTTATTTTACGCAAAGTGTATTTACTTAAGTCAATAGCAGTGACTACATCTCGAAGGTCGTTTTTAATTAAAACTATTTCCCCGGTTTCTAAGGCAATGTCTGTGCCAGAGCCCAGGGCAATTCCGAGGTCAGATTGGGCTAAGGCCGGGGCATCGTTAATACCATCGCCAACCATGGCTACGGTTTTTCCTTGAGATTGTAATTTTTTAATCTGGTCAGATTTTTCTTGAGGCATAACCTCGGCTAAAACTTCGTCAATGCCAAGTTCTTTGGCAATGGCTTGACCTACTCGCTTGTTGTCGCCAGTGATGATAGCGGTTTTTTTCCCTAAAGTGTGAAGATGATCAATAGCTTGCTTGGAATGTTTTTTTAAGGTATCAGCGACAGCAATAAGACCGATTAGTTTATCGTTTTCTCCTAAGAGCATGACAGTTTTTCCTTGTTCTTCTAAAGTAGATATTTTTTGTTCGTGTTTTTCTGGGTTAACAAGTTTTCTATTTCCCAAAGTGATTTTTTTCCCTTCATGAGTAGCAACAACTCCTTGGCCGGGTAAAGCCTTAAAGTCCATAACCGCACAAGTTTGATGAGTGTATTTTTTTAAGATAGCCTCAGCTAAAGGATGTTCGGAATTTTTTTCTAAACATGCAGCTAAGTGAAGGATTTCGTTTTCTGAATAATTGCTTAAGCTAATAACCTCGGTAACTTCTGGTTGGCCCTTAGTTAAGGTGCCAGTTTTATCAAAAACTACCATGTCTACTTTTTTAGCAATTTCAAGGGCTTTGCTACTTTTAATAAGAATTCCTCTGGTAGCAGCCAGGCCAGTACCCATCATTACAGCCGTAGGAGTGGCTAGTCCCAAGGAACAAGGGCAGGCGATGATTAAGACAGCTACTAAAGTAGTTAAGGCAAAAGCAAAGCTTTGACCAACTAAGAGCCAACCAATAAAAGATAGGGTGGCCAGAATCATGACCGTAGGAACAAAGTAAAAAGAAACTTTGTCGGCTAGTAATTGGATCGGAGCTTTAGAGCCCATAGCCTCTTCAACAATGCGAATGATTTGAGATAGAACTGTGTCGCTGCCAACGCGAGTGGCTTTTATTTTTAAAACACCAGTTTGATTAATAGTGCCGCCGATTACTTGATCGTTTTTATTTTTTTCTACGGGAATGCTTTCACCAGTAATCATTTTTTCATCTACACTAGAGTAGCCATCGATAATAATGCCGTCAGCAGGGATTTTTTGACCTGGTTTTACAGTAATAATATCTCCGACTTTAATGTGGGCTGATTTTGGTTGTAAACCGATTAGTTTTTTAATAGCTTGGCTGGTTTTTCCTTTGGTTAATTGCTCTAAGTATTTACCTAAAGAAATAAAAACTAAAATAAAAGCAGCAGATTCAAAATAAAGCTCGCCTTTGTCTGTGAAAGCCATGACGATGCTATAAAAATAGGCAGCTAGGGTTCCAGTTTCAACTAAAGAGTCCATATTAGGATTGCGTTGCCATAATTTTTTTAAACCAGAAGCATAAATATGGTAATTTAAGCCCATGATGGCAGTAGTAAGGACAAACTGAATAGCAGCGTTTACTATAAAAGGGATTTCCGGAACAGGAAGGCCGATCATTTTCCCCATAGACAAGTACATTAAGGGGAGTCCTAAGGTCAAGGAGCCTAAGAAACGGTTGCGGAATTTTTTTGTTGCATCTTCAGTTGATTTTTCCTCACTAACAATTTGAAAGTCTGCAGCGGTGATTATTTTTTTTAAGTCAGTTAGTTTGATTTTTTGCGGATCGTACTCTAAAGTTGCTTTTTCAGAAGCAAAGTTAACGCTAGCAGATTTTATTCCTTGTTTGTTCTTAAAATCTTTTTCTAAGTTGACCGCGCAAGAGGCACAATGCATCCCGCTGATTTTTAAAGTTGTTTTTTTCATATGTTTTATTTATTTCCGCAACCACAGGATGATGTTCCGCAGCTTCCGTCGCAGCTACTATCGGGGCTGCAAGTATTTGAGGAAGATGTTTTTATTGGTTGAGAAGTATTAGTTGATAATTCTTCATTTGAGTCAACGACAATAAATTTGCCCCATACCATTTGCATCCAACAAGAAAATTTTATTTCCCCGACTTCAGTGGGAGTAAATTCAATAATATTTTCTCCTTTTTTGAGATTTTTTTCAATATCATAGTCAGGCATAATAATAGAGTCAGTACATCCAGAAATTTGTTCAGCATTAATAACCCAGCGGACCGGAATGTCTTTTTTAATGTATAAGACATTCGGGGTGTAGCCTTTGTAATTTAGGGTCATGTTAACAGTTTGAAACCCTTCAGCGCTTTCACTGACTGTTTGAGAGTCAGGAATAAAACTTTTTAAGCCATAGCCAAAGTTGGTTAGTCCTCGGTTAAGCATTAGAAGTCCAAGAATAATAACTATGATTCCAGAAAGCCTCATAAATTGTTTAATTTTGTCTTTACTAATAAAAGAAACAAATTTGCCTAGGCCAAAAAGCAGGGGGGCGGTGCCTAAAGCATAAAAAGCCATAGATAGGGCGCCTTTAGTGAGGCTTCCAGTGGTTAAGGCATAGAGCTGCATAGCTTGGAGAGGGCCACAAGGCATGAGTCCATTGATTAAGCCAATAATAAATGGTCCTTTTGGTTTTTTAGAATGTTTTTGATTATATAAGAAGCGAGCAATGAACTGAGGAAGGGGAATATTAAGTTTAGTGCCCAGGGAAATACCCATTAAGACCATGAAGAGGGCTGCTAGAATTAAAATAATTCCATTAAAGCTTGGATTGATTGCAAAGAATGATCCAATTCCTCCTAGCAAGGCCCCGATGGTAGTATAAGAAACTATTCGACCTAGATTGTATTGCCAATGAATTAAAGATGATTTGTTTTTAGAAGTAGAGGTGTAAGCGACAACTATTCCCCCGCACATACCAACACAGTGAAAACTGGCTAATAAACCGATTAAAAATACTAGGCCATAGCCGATGTTGCCCTCATTTAGCTTAGACATTAATTCTAAGGCTCCGGTTTGTTGGATAATTAAATAGACAACTAGAAAGACAAGGGCGACTCCGGCAACAGTGATCCAAAAAGAAAAATTATCGTCTTGACTAGATGGAGTAGGGGAGTTTTGTTTTACTTTATAGTTTAATTTTTCTATGGCTTTAAATATTTTAGTTTTGGAAATTTTTTGGTCGTCAAATTCTAAAGTAGTTTGCCCGGTTTGGTGGTTTACTTCAACTTCTTTAACTCCAGCTAAGACATCTATTTCGCTTTCAATTAAAGTTTTGCAACTTTTACAATGAATTCCTTCAATATTTATTTTAGTTTTTTTCATCATATAATTATTTTTGAGCAAGCTTGGTGACTTGGAGGATTTCTTCAGTCATTTGCTTTTTTAATTTTTCGTTTTTACTAGCCATGGCATTTTTAAAGCAGCTGTTAAGGTGATTTTCCATAAGCATTTGATGAGCAGATTTTAGTAAGCCAATAGCAGCCAAGTTTTGCTGCATAATGTCGACACAATATTCTCCGTCTTCACTCATTTTAATAAGTTTATCAAGTAAGCTGCGTGTTTTTTTGAAGTTAATTAATGTTTTTTGTTTGTCTGAAGACATAAAATAGGGGATTAATTGTTTATTACCCATACCTGGGGTGGGGGTATGCATAGTTATAATAAAACAGCTTTAAGAGGCTGTCAAGAAAACATCTAAAAGACTTGACAGATTTTAAAATAAAGTGTACACTTTAGGTATAACAATTTAATTTAAAATTATGGCTACAAAAACTAAGATGAAAACTCAAATTTTGGGATTAAAGGAATTTCGTTCTAATATAACTAGCCTTTGGAAAAAGGCAAGAAAAGACAATATTCGTTATATTGTAATGCATCATTCTACTCCTGTTTTTGAGGTTAATCCAGTAGATGAAAAAGATATTTATTTAGAGAGTTTTTTAGAAGATATTAAAGAGTCTAGAGAGCAAGTAAAAAGGGGAGAGGTATATAAGCTTGAAGAGGTGGCAAAGGAGCTAGGTTTGTGATATGGAATATAAGTTTTTACTTACTAAAAAAGCCAAAAAAGAACTGAAGAAAATAGACAAGAAAGATGCAAAGAGAATATTAAAAAAGTTATTATTTTTTTCTAAACAAAAAGATCCAATATCTTTTGCTAAAAAATTAAATAATTTTGAAGCTGGAGAATATAGATTTAGAATTGGAGATTATCGAGTTATTTTTGATGTGGATGCGAGAGGGAAAATAAGTATCTTAATGATTTTATCTGTGAAGCATCGTCGAGAGGTTTATCGTTTATAAAACCAGGCGGTGATAAAGGTGGTTAGAGGCATGGCGAGGGCGAGGCCGATAGATCCGACAAGAGTACGGACAATTTCCGTAGCGATTATTTCGTTATTGATAATCATAGATAAGCTTAAAGAGTCGGCTTGGACAGCGTAGAGCAAGATAAGGGGCAGGGCAGCGCCGGCATAGGCTAAGAATAAAGTGTTGACTACAGCGCCGATATGGGTGTTGCCGACTTCGTAAGCCATTTTAAATATTTTTGTTTTAGACAAATTTGGATTGGCTTTTTTAAGCTGGGCAATAGTTTCAACTTGGCTGATAACAATATCATCTAAAACACCTAAAGCACCGATCATGATACCGGTAAGCAATAGGGTTTGGAAGTTAATAGTGTTTTTACCTAGGCCAATTAAATAAGTAACTTCGTCTTCGGCTAGTCCAGTGAGGCGAGTGATTGTGGTAAATAAATAAGAGAGTAAGAAAGTGAGGGCCAGGGCAACGGTGATAGAAAGGACTGAGAAGTGTGATTTTTTATTAAAGCCTTCGGTAAGATAAATAATAGCCAGAAGAATAAAGAAGCAGCCAATAACACCGATAAGCAGGGGATTGTAACCATTTAAAATAAGAGGAACAATAAAAAAGATAATAACACAGAAACTGACAGTTAGGCTAAGTAGTGAGCGGAGGCCTTTGAGGCGACCAATAATGAGAATAGTCAGAGCAAAGAGCCCGACTAAGAGATAGAGGTGGGTGCGGCGGACATAATCAACAATATAAAAGGCGTCTTGACCGTCTGGGCCAGTGCTATGATCGACGATAACTTTGTCACCGGTTTTGTATAATTGAGTATGAGTTACTTCTATTTCAGAGATGCCATAATAGTAAATATTTTGACCCTCAAACTCGCCAGTTAAACCGTGAAGCTGAAGATTTTGCTGATTGTTTTCTTCTTTAATTACTTTAACAACCTCTGCTTCTAAAGTAGCAGCTAAAGATAATCCAGGGGCGAAAAGAAGGCCTATGGTTAGTAGGGAGAGGAATATTTTTTTCATGCTATTTAAAATCTTGAGTTGCTAGCGTTGACTACTACCTCGAAGATGAAATAAGAAACACCATAAGAAGTAAGAACTATAACTAAGCCGATAATAGCGGCGGTTAATATTTTTTTAGCTTTATCAATTCGATCTTCTACGCCAGCAGCGGTCATCCATAAGAATCCAGCATAGATAACAAGAACTAAGAAGAAAAGACCTAATAAGCCCAAAAGCCAGTTAATAATCATAACGGTAACATCCATAGGGTCTTGAGTGCCTAGGCCAGAGTATTGACTAATAGAATTTTCAGTAACACCGGTGCCAATTTCTCCAGGGTCTTGAGGTTCAAATTGAACATTTTGAGTGGTGTAGGCTAAAGTTGATAAAGTAGCTACTAAAGAATAAAACATATTTTTTATTTAATTATGTTTGAGAAATGTTGGTGACTACAGTAAATATAAAGGCAGAGATTCCATAAGAGAGGAGAATTATAATCAGGCCAATAACAGCTGCCTTAATAATGTTAGTTGCTTTTTCAACCTCGCTTTCATTACCGCGGGCTAGCATCCAGATAAAACCACCGTAGATCATAAGAATCAAGAAGAACAAGCCCATGATAGTTAAGATCCAATTGATAATTAAAGAAGCAGTATCAACGGGATTTCTAGCGCCTAATTGACTAGCTTCTTGGAGGGTGGTGGAGCCGCCAGTGTCTATGGCTTCGATGTCGGTAGGAGTAACGGGAGTGTATTGAGCAAAAACAGGAACAGCTACTAAAAAGACACAGATGATTAACAAGGGGAGTATTTTTTTAAGCATATATTTATCCAACTAAAGTAATATTATAAAGGACACTAAAGATATAGTTAACAATTCCATAAGAAGCTAGCATAATAATTAACCCAATAATAGCAGAAACTATTAAGTTTTTAGATTTTGTTACTTCATCCTCTCGGCCGCGAGCATTCATCCAGATAAAGCCTCCATAGATCATTAAGAATAAGAAGAAAAGACCTAAGATAGTAAGAACAACATTAATAATATAAGCGGCAACTAAAGCAGGGTTTTGAGTGCCTAGTTGAGTGCCTTCAGCGATTTCTTCTTCTCCAACTTCAAAGTCTAGGTCTTGAGGTTCATAAGCGGCATGAGCGGCTGGGATTGAGAGGAAACCAGTTTCAGTAGTTTCTTGGATGGCGTTATAAACAAAGCCGGAAATTCCGTATGAGGCTAAAATAATTACTAAGCCAATGATGGCCGAAATTAAAATATTTTTAGCTTTAGTAACTTCGTCTTCTCGGCCGCGAGCATTCATCCAGATAAATCCACTGTAAAGCATTAAAAATAAGAAGAAAAGACCCAGGATAGAAAGAGCTACGTTAACAATGTAAATAGCTACAGTAGTAGGGGCTTGCTCTCCTAAGCCAGTTTCGGTAGATAAAACATTTTGTGTTCCGCCAGTAACATCGTAATCAAAAGTAGGAGCATCAGCCTTAGCGGCCAAAGTAGTAGCGGGAACAATTAATAAGGTTAGAATGAATAAACTTAATAATATTTTTTTCATATTTTTATTAAGTAGTAGTGGTTATATTAACAATAGTAGAGAAGACGTAGTTAGCGATTCCGTAAGAACCAAGGATAATTACTAAGCCGATAACGGCAGCCTTTAAAATGTCTTTAGCTTTAGTAACCCTTTCTTCGTTTCCAGCGGCGCTCATCCACATGAATCCAGCATAGATAATTAAAACTAGAGCGACTAATCCTAGTAAAGAGAGAACCCAGTTAATAATGTAACTAACGACAACTACTGGATCTTGGTTTCCTAGTCCAGTGCCATTTTGCAGGGTGTTGCCAGGATCAAAGCTAAAATCAATAGCTTTAGTTAATAAAGGAAAGGAGAAAATAGCTAAGTTTCCCACAGCTAAAAAGAGTAATTTTTTCATATTTTATTTAGGTTAAATAGTGTTTATATTATAACATATTGTTGCCTTATTTAGCAAAGTAGTGTATAATTTATATATAAAATTTATAATTAAAATCCTTTTAAGAAAGGAGGTGGAAGAATGATTAAAAAAATTTCAAAATGGTCTAGCGCATTATTCTTAGCTTTATTTGCTCAGAGCGCTTTAGCTGTAGATTATGGAATCAATTATGCTAATAACATTGAGTTAGGTAACGAAGCTCCTACTGATATTGTAGTGGCAGCCGTTAACTGGGTGTTAGGTATTTTAGCTTTAATTGCTGTAATTATGGTATTAATTGGTGGATTCAAATGGATGACTGCTGGTGGAAATGAAGAGCGTGTAGACAGCGCGAAGAAATTACTTGTAGCCGCAATTATTGGTTTAGTAATCATTTTAGCAGCTTGGGGTATCTCATTATACGCTGTACAAACTCTAGGAGAGGTTACTGGCGCAGATGTGACGACTTAGTTTAAAATTCCTAATAATCCCGACGTTAAGTCGGGATTATTTTTTTTGCCAGCCTCACCCCCGCGGGTACAGGGCCCCGCGGCTATTTTTTATAAATTTTACTATCATTGTCTTCATGCATGAGGATGTAAGAAGGGTTTTGCTGAAGATTGCGGTCGAGCTTGGTGTGGTTTTTTTCTAAAAGAATATATTGAGAATTAAATTGAGAGATACCTGGTAAGTCTTGGCCGGTGGTGAGATGGACCCAGTCCCAGTAAAGGTTTTGGTTATAGTTGTACATAAAAGTAGGGTCTAGGCCGACGATGTAATAATTTTGAGAGTTATGGTAAAAAAGCAAGGGCCATTCGTCCCAGTCTGAGTGAATAATAATTTCACCCGGCTCGGTATTATTTTGTAGCCAGTCTGAAGCTTCAGCAAATTTAGTGAAAGAAAATCCTTGGCTGAGATTTTTACGAGTTTTAATAATATTTTCAGTAAAAAATATTGGGACAATTAGTAAAAAATAGAATAAAAGGACCAAGCTAGGGACAGAACAGTGTTCTGTCCTTACTAGTTTTTTAAATTTTATCTGAGTAAAGGTTAGGGCAATAAAAAACAAAGCGTTAGGAACATAATACTCTATATATCTTCTAGATTTTAAAGTTAAAATTAGCCAGACTAGAGATAAGATAAAGGCTGTTAGATTTATTTTATTTATTTTTTTATAGTTTTTAAAGAAAATTATCAGAGAGATTATAAAGAGAAGAGAAAGGACTGGAGTTTGAGAAATTAATTGCCAGAATCCATAAGGATACCATTCTCCGCCTACGCCGATTTTATCTTGGTAATTTAATACGCCGATTTGAATAAATTGCTGCCAATAAAAGGAAAGATTTTGAGGGAAATAAGGATTAATAGTGATTCCTAAGGCAAGGCCAGATAAAATAGATAGTAAAATTTTATAATTAAATTTGCGAGTTAAAATTAATTCGCTGATTATGTAAATTAGGCCGAGTAATAAAATAACAGCAAAGCCTCCGTAAGACCAGACATAGATAAAAGATAATAAAGCTAGTAAATAGTATTTTTTCTTAATAATTAAATAATAGCCTATAAAAAAGAGAATTAGAGAAAGGGCTGAGGCCTTAGTTAGGTTAAGGCGAAAAGAAAAAGGAGTGATTAAGGCTAAAAGAAGGGAATAGGCTAAAGCGAATTTAATTTTTTGGGATTTTAAAAAGAAGTAAAAAACTAAAATAAATCCACTGGATAAAAAGAAGGTGGCTATTTTAGCTCCGATTAAAGGATTTTGAAAAATAACAAAAGGAATAAGAATAACGTGATATAAAAAGTGATGATCAATAAAGTTGTCTTTTAATAAAGTGAATTGCTGCCAAGGAAAATCTAAGACCGGACCTTGCTGGGCAGTGAGGAGGGCGATTTTAGTATGATAAAAAGAGTCTGGGTCTGGGAAATTAAGAGAGTAGCCCCAGTAAAAAAATAAACTAAAGACCAACAGAAATAGAAGTAAGGTCGAAAATATTGATTTGTTCATCTTGGTAGATTAGTTGAGCCTTAGGATCACGCTTTAAATAAGCTAGTAAAAGTTGATCGAATTGTTGGTCGGTTATAAGCGCGTATTTGCAGTTAAATGTTTGTTTAATAACTTGGGCAGACTGGGTCTTGAACTTACCGTCTCTAAGATCAATCCAAGTTTGGTAGTTGTCTTTATTGTAATTATACATGAAAGTAGGGTCGAGGCCTACTAAGAAGTTATTATAAGTGTTGTGGTAGAAAAATTGAGGCCAATAGTCCCAGCGGCTATGAAAGACAGTGTCTCCTGGTTGGCTAACGGCTTTTAAATGTTGCTGAGCGTGGTAAGAGTAGTAATATTTATTGTTATTATTTTCTTGGAATTGGAAATAAAGAGTTTGCAGATTAGCTAAGAAAAATAAAATAAGAGCTATAGATAAATAAATTCCTATAACTAAATATATTTTATGTTTGTATATATTTTTTCTGTAATAAACTAGTTGTTTTTTAAAATGATTAGAAGTTAGATAAAGAGTTAAAGTAAGACAGCTAAAAATAAAAGCAAAAGGAATAAAATATTCGACAAAACGAACAGACTTTAAAGTTGCTAAAAAGAAAAATCCAGCTAAAGACAAGAGAAGCCAATGAAGTCTGGTTAATTTTTTACGATAAATAAGTAAACAGACTAGGGCTAGGGTTATAAAAATAAAAATAGTTCCATTGGGAGGAATAAAGGAAAATAGATTAGGAGAATACCATTCAGAGCCAACGGCAATTTCATCTTTATAATTAATTAAGCCAATTTGGACAAGTTGTTGCCAATAAAATTTTAAATTTTGCGGAAAGTAAGGATTAATAACTAGACCAGCTAAGACTCCGGCCCAGGCGGTTAGATTAGCTTTAATAAATTCTTTTTTGTAAAAGAGAGTATAAATAAAAGTAATAGCTAGTAAGACGATAAAACCTCCGTGGCTCCAGACATATAAAAAGGCAATGATCCAGAGCCAGAGATATTTTTTTTGGGTCAAAAAATAGAAACCAGCTAAGACTAAGATCAGGGCCAGAGGCGATCCCTTAAGAAGGCTGAGGCGAGCAGTAAGGTAGGGCATGGTCAGAAGAAAGACCATTAATATTTCAGCGTATTTTACTTTGAATTTTTTAAGAATAAAATAGATTAACAAAAATAGCCCGACATTAAGCAAAGTTTGAGCTATTTTTATCCCTAAAAGAGAACCAAAAACAGAGATAAAGGGGATTATATAGAGGTGATAGAGAAGGTGGTGGTCGGTAAAGTAGTCTTGAAGAACAGTTTGTTGCTGCCAGGGAAAATCTAAGATCACGCCTTGATCTTGAATTAATTCAGCCATTTTAAGATGGTAAAAAGCGTCTGGATCTTGAAGAGTGGGGTTAATCTGAACAAAGAAGAAAAAGTTGAAAACGACTAAAGCTAAAATAAGGTACCTCATTTAAGCTAATTTCTTTTTAAAGTAATCTACCCAAGGAATAGGAGAGGGGTCAAGTTTATTATTTACAGATAGGTAATAAGTTAAGTAACCGCCCCAGCAAAGAGTTTCAAAAGATTGGATTAATTTGGTTTTTCCCTTAGGCTTAAACTCTAGAGTAGAAAGTTTGTTTTTACGAACTACGTCGGCAGTTAATTTATAACGCTTTTGATTTCGCTTGTGATATAAATTAGAATTTATAAAAACAAAGGTAAATATTTTTCCTAAAGAACTAGGATAACCAAGGCCTTCCATTAAATGATGATTAAGCTCTGGAATAGGAAAGATGGCAGAAAAGTTTTTACCGTTTTCGTTGGTTTGGTTGGAAATGACATGAGCGTTTCCCCAAAGATGTTCAGAGGCAATATAAATAGGCACACGTTTGTTTAATTTTTTAGCGTAGTTTTTAGCGCTTTGGTGTAATTTGCTATGATTTTTTTCTAAGTAAGTAACTGCTTCTTTAATTTCTTTAGTTGTAATTTTTAAATGACCAGTTTGTTTTAACAGTCCGAGTAGCCCAGTGATAGAATAGCCTAAGGCCATTCGGGGTTGGCCGCAAGGATTGTATTGAGGGTCGATGACATAGCCAGGGAAATTATGCTTTTTCTTTAAGGCGACTAAATTTTTACCACTAGCAATAACTAATACTTTTTTAGTTTTTTTAAGAGCAGTTTTAGCTGCAGCAACTACTTCTTCTGTGCTACCAGAATAACTAGCTAAAATTACTAAGGTGTCTTTGTCTACCCAAGCTGGAACATGATAATCGCTGATAATATGAGCTGGAGCTTTGAGTTGGTCAGCGAAAAGAGTGCGAACTACATCGGTGCCCAAGGCAGAGCCGCCCATGCCAAATAAGGCTATTTTAGTGGCTTTTTTGTAAGTAGCCGGGATTTTTTCTTTAGAGGTGATGCTCCAAGCGTCTTCTATTTGTTTGTGGACTACTTGAATAGAAGAAAGCATGTTTTGTTTGTCTAATGTGTTCATAAAGTTGACAAAAGTTAATTTTTACGCTATAATTATAACAGAAATCAAAAATAAAAACAAAAATTATGGTTAGCAGCTTCAAATTGTATTATTTGATTGGGGCAATGATGTTTGTAAGCGTATTTGCGCTTAGTTACAGCCTGTCTCAAATTTAAAAAAAATATAAAAAACAATATGTTAAACAGAAAAAAGTGTCTTTTTTCTGGACTTGGTTTATTCCTCTTCTTGGGAGGGATTTTTTTATTCTCACAAGTTCAGGCAAATAGCGAACGTTTAGTAGACGTAGGCCAACAAGATTTAGAAAAACCAGTGTATGTAGAAGGAGAAGTGTTGGTTAAGTTTAAAGAAGAAAAAGTTGATTTAAAAGAAGATAAAGGATTAGAGCAGGTAGAAAAGCTAGAGAAAAAAGAAAAAGTTGATCGAGATGAAACTAGAGATATAGCCACAGAAAATATTGCTTTATTTGAGGCTGAGGAGGGGCAATCCACAGAAGAGTTAATAGAGGATTTAAGAGATGATAGTAGAGTCGAGTCTGTGCAGCCAAATTATTTATATTATCCTTTGGTTCAAACTATTCCTTGGGGAGTAGATGATACTTATGGAGTTAAGGCACAAAGTGCGAATACAAGTGGCTATACTGGGGCTGGAGTAGTGGTGGCAGTGATTGATACAGGAGTGCTTCATTCTCATGTAGACTTAGATGGTAATATGTGGAGCCCTAGTGGAGATAATTGTTATATTGATGGAGTATTAACTGCGGGAGGATGTCCAAATCATGGTTATGATTTTGGAAATGGAGATAACGACCCGACAGAGGCTTCAGCAACAAGCCATGGAACACATGTAGCGGGAACAATTGCGGCCGAAGATAATGATGCTGGAGTAGTAGGGGTAGCTCCAGATGCAGAGATCATGGCGATTAATGCGATTAATCCAGTGAGTGGAGCGGCAGACACTAATTCTTTAGTGCGAGCCATGGAATTTGCCAAAGATAATGGAGCAGATATTGTAAATATGAGCTTAGGACATTATCATCAGAGTTCTTTGCGAGCTGGATCTGAAAATTTTGATAATTATTTTAGAGAGGCGATTGAGACAGCGACTGCAGCCGGGGTTTTATCAATTGCGGCTTCTGGAAATGATAGTTTATCTATTTATGGTTATCCAGCTGGGTTTAGTGATGTGATTTCTGTGGGGTCTGTAAATATTACTGATGAGCGTAGTAATCCTAGTGAAGATATGTCTACACGGTTAAGCTATTTTTCTAATTATGGAAATGTAGATGTAGTAGCGCCTGGTTATGAAGTAATGTCTACCACAGGTGATGGAAGTTATTCTGGAGCAACCTGGGCGGGAACCTCAATGGCTTGTCCGCATGTGGCTGGAATTGCAGCCTTGATTAAGGAAAAATATTCTACAGCGACCCCAGCACAAATTCGACAAATTTTACAAACTACAGCTACTGATTTGGGGGATACGGGTCGAGATCAATATTTTGGAAGCGGTTTAGCAGATGCTAGCGCAGCTATAGGGACTTTGAGTCAGAGTATTTTACTAGAAACAAATTGGGCAGAAGATAATGACACAGATGAGCCGTCTCAATATTTGCCAGCTATGCCCGCAGATGGAACTTCAACTACTAAGCTAAGAACTACAGTGGCTAATTCTAGTGGAGTGCCAGTAGCTGGAGTAACAGTTTATTGGTCAACTGATTTAGGAACTTTAAGTGCGAGTTCAGCGATAACTGATGCCAGTGGCCAGGCTACAGTAACTTTGACTGCAGCTAGTACTTCAGGAACAGCGACTGTAGCTACAGCAGCTGATGATTACGGATCAGCAACGGCTGAAGTAAGTATGGCTAATATTTTATTGGTTTCTGATACTGGAGAGCCGTATCGACATGTGACTGCTAATAACATGAGTTGGTTTTATACTCAGACTTTAGAAAATTTAGGTTATAACTTTGTTCGATATGAAACTTATCATCGGGATATTGATGATTGGGTGTCATGGGATGATGTAATTGATCAGACGCCGACGGTAGAGTATATGCAAAAGTTTGACTTAGTAATTTGGTATACCGGTGATTGGCCATTGTACAATCAAAGCATTGTTTATGATTATTTGGCTGCTGGGGGAAACTTAATTATGACTGGCCAAGATGCAGGTTATTATTATAATGCAGGAACAGTAACAGATAATGGCTTGTATGCAAATTATTTAAAAGCTAGTTATGTTTCTGATGGAGCGACCACAGACACTTCAGTGACTGGGTTAGATATTTTAAGTGGAGTTGATTTAACTTTAACTAGTCGATATTCTAGTTATGGGTTTGGAGCAGGGTCTGGAGTAGGAGGAGGTCTTTATCCAGATCATATTACCCCAGATTCAAATGCCACGGCTTTAGCAGAGTATTCTTCTGGAGCAGCAGACGCAGGGCTTAGATACTATAATGGGACTACTAGAGTGATTTATTTACCTTGGGCTTTTGATACAATTACTTATCAGGCAAACAGGGAGACAGTAATGCAGAATATGACTGAGTCTATTTTACCTTTGCAAATAGTGACTCGGGCAAATGTAAAAAAGACTTCTAAAAATGATATTAATAAAATTAATGTGAAGTCTGAAGACGAGGTAACGGTGAGAGTTGATTTTGATGATGAGCCAGCAACTGGAATTGTGTATGTAGAATTAAGTGATGGAACAAATACAGTAAGTGCTTATCAAGCAGTGGATTCTAGTGACGTGACTCAGACTTTAGAAGATATTGATTGTGCTAGCTTGGATACGGGGTCTATTACAGTGAAAGCAGCTAATGCTTACTCACCAGCTAGCGCGACTAGCTTAACTGCTGGGACTAGCGCTTATAAAAATGAAGTGATTAATAAGCCAGAAAATTTACGGACTCCGACTAAGAAGAGAAAAGTGCGGACGGTGCGGTTGAAATGGGATGAAGTAAAAGGAGCGAATTATTATAAGGTTAATCTTCGAAGTAAAAGTGGAAAGCAAATTAAGACTTTTACTAGCGTGAGTAATGAGTATAAAGATGTAAAGAAAAAATACACTAAGAGTAATTATGCAATGAAGTTTAGAGTAAAGGTGTGTACTACTAATTTGGGTTGCGGTAGTTATTCTGATTACGATAATTTTAGAACTTTACCAGCTAAGGTAAAGAGTTTAGACACGGTGCCAAACAGTGATGGAACAGTGACTGCTTCTTGGGATGCGGTACGAGGTAAGGATATTACTTATCGGGTTAAGGTAATGGATTCAAGTAAAAATAAATTAAAGACTTATAATACGACTAAGACTTCAAAAGTACTTTCGCAGATTGATTATTATTATAATTATCAGGTGAAAGTACGAGCTAAGTATAACGACAATAATATAGGTAAATGGTCAAGTATTAGTCTTTACGATTTGTGGTAGGGGTGGTATAATTCCTACATGAAAAAGAAAACAATATTAAGCGGAATTCAACCTTCTGGGACAATTCACCTAGGAAACTACCTAGGAGCAATCAAACAATGGATTGAAATGCAAGACGATTACGAGTCTTATTTTTGCATTGTGGATTTACATGCTATTACAGTGCAGCAAGACCCAAAAGAGCTTAGAGAAAATGTGCGCAAATTAGCAGCTCTTTATTTAGCTTGTGGACTTGATCCAGAAAAATCTAATTTATTTGTTCAATCACAATTACCAGTACATACAGAGTTGGGTTGGATTTTGAATTGCTATACCCAAATGGGTGAGCTGGAAAGAATGACTCAGTATAAAGACAAGGCTAAGAATAAAAAGCGGTCTAATGTAGGATTGTTTTCTTATCCAGTGTTGATGGCCGCAGATATTTTACTTTATCAAACAGATGTAGTGCCAGTTGGGGAAGATCAAAAACAGCATGTAGAATTATGTCGAGACATTGCGCAGAGATTTAATAATATTTACGGAAAAGTATTTACTGTTCCAGAACTGATGATGGCTAAGAGTGGAGCACGAATAATGGCTCTTGATGATCCAAGTAAAAAAATGAGTAAATCAGCCGAGTCTGAGAATAGTTATGTTTCTTTTGAAGACGAACCTAAAAAAATTCGAAAAAAGATCATGAAAGCAGTGACTGATTCAGGGGATGAGATTAAAGCCGGTAAAGACAAGCCAGCCTTAACTAATTTGTTAACTATTTATAGTTTATTAAGTGGTAAAGAAATTAAAGAGCTAGAGCAGGAGTATAAAGGCAAGGGCTATGGAGATTTTAAGAAAGACTTAGCAGAAGTAGTGGTAAATTTTGTTGAGCCGATTCAGAAAAAATACAAAAAGATTTTAAAAGATAAGGATTTGCTAGATCAAATTTTAGAAGAAGGTTTAGACGAAGCTGGTCATAAAGCAGATGATACTTTACATAAAGTTAAAAAAGTAATTGGGTTGGAATAATGATTTTTGAATATAGTTCATATAGCTTTAAACCTAAACAGAAGGAAATAATTTTTAATTATCGGTTTATTTTTAAAAATAAACCAGATTTAAAATTTAGAGAAAAAATTGTTTTACCGCAGGCTCCTAATCATATTGATAAAGAAGCTTTGGATGAAGTTTTAAAAGGAGTTCATTTAATGTTGGGAATTAGTTATTACAAGCTGTATTGTCCAAAAAAAGTAAAATTTTCTTATAAACTCTCTAAAGAGCAAGCAGAATTTTGGAATTTAGTTTATCAAAAAGGTTTAGGAGAGTTTTTATATCAAAATAAACTTAGTCCATCAAGAGTTGCTAAGTTTGCTTTTAAAAATGTTCAAACTAGAGGGAAGAGGCTTAAAGTTAAAGATAGAAGCTTGATTGGGATTGGTGGAGGCAAAGATTCTATTGTTTTAGCCGAGCTATTTAAAGAAAATAATTTTGATTTTAGTTCTTTTTTATTAGAGACTGGTCAAGAGTCAAAAATTACAGAACAAGTTATTAAAAAGATTGGTCAAAAAAAATTAGGATTAAAAAGAGAGTTAGATAAGAAGATTTTTAAAGAATATCAGGATGGCTATAACGGGCATATTCCAATTTCAGCTATTTTTGCTTGGTTGGGATTATTAAGCGCGGTGCTATATGATTATCGTTATATAGTAGTAGGTAATGAATATAGTAGTAATTTTGGGAATTTGAAATATAAAGGCTTAGAAATTAATCATCAATGGAGCAAGTCAATTGAATTTGAACAAGCTTTTCAAGATTATGTTAAAAAATTTATTACTCCAGATATAGTTTATTTTTCAGGTCTACGGCATTTTTATGAATTACGAATTGTAAAATTATTTTCTAAATATAAACAATATTTTAATTTATTTTCTAGTTGTAATCGTAGTTTTAAGGTGCATAAAGAAAGAAGTCAAGGCAAGTGGTGTGGGGAGTGTCCAAAATGTGCATTTATGTTTTTAATGTTAGCCGCTTGGTTGCCCAAGAAAGACTTATTAAAAATATTTAATAAGAATTTATTTGAGGACGAAAATTTATTACCTTTATTTAGAGATTTGTTGGGCCTAGGAAAGTTAAAACCATTTGATTGTGTGGGTACTTTTGAAGAATCACAAACAGCCTTGGTTTTAGCAAGTAAGAAATTTAAAAATAGCCTAGTAGTTAAAGAGTTTTTAAGCAAGGTTAAGGCTAGTAATGTTTTAGAAGTTCAAAACGCGGAGACCTTGCCAGCTAGATTTAAATTTTTGGGACTAGATAATGTTTTATTACTTGGTTATGGGAAAGAGGGGAAAGCGGCAAGAAAATATTTAGAGAATGTAAAAGTAGGAGTGGCTGATGAAAAATTAGGTAAGCAATATTTAAAAAAGCAAGCTGATTATGATTTAGTGGTAAAGACTCCGGGGATTCCTAAAGAGTTAGTAACTAGACCTTATACTACGGGAACTAATATATTTTTATCTAAGATACAGAATACAGTAATTGGCGTGACTGGGTCTAAAGGAAAGAGTACGACCGCGTCATTGATTTATGAGATTTTAAAAAGTGGAGGTAAGAAAGTAAAGTTATTAGGCAATATTGGGGAGCCAATGTTGAGTTATCAACCAAAAAAAGATGAGATTTTAGTGGTAGAGCTATCTAGTTATCAGCTAGATGATATAGATTATTCTCCGCAAGTAGCAGTGGTAACCAATTTATTTCCTGAGCATATGAATTATCATGGTTCAGCAGAGAAGTATTATCAAGCAAAGAAAAATATTATAAAACAAGCAGATTATTTTATTTATAATTCACAGCAGAAAATTTTGAGTAATTGGACCAAAGGATTTTTAGGGGAGGCTATTAGTTATAATAAAAAAGTTAATTATAAAAGTAATTTATTAGGACAGCATAATCAGCAAAATATTCAGGCCGCAGTAGCAGTGGGAAAATTATTTAAAGTTGGAGAAAAAGATATTAAAAAAGCAATAAGTAAATTTAAAGGATTACCACATCGATTAGAGTTAGTGGGCGAATATCAAGGCATTAAATTTTATGACGATGCAATTTCTACCACTCCGGAATCAACAATTAAGGCTTTAGAAAGTTTAAATAATGTCAGAACTATATTTTTAGGTGGTGAAGATAGGGGATATGATTTTAAGGAACTAGAAAAAGCATTAAAAAAACATAAAGTTAAAAATATTGTTTTATTTCCAGATTCAGGAAAGCGAATTTTAAAATCAAAAAAGGGATTTAATATTTTAGAAACTAGTAGTATGCGCAAGGCTGTAGAGTTTGCTTACAAAAATACTCCTCAAGGGAGTATTTGTTTGCTTTCCACTGCTTCGCCAAGCTATAGCTTGTGGGATAATTTTAAAGAAAAAGGAAGTGAATTTGTAAAATTAGTCCGGAATTTGAAATAAGATAACGTAGTCTGGGTCTGCGCCTCCTTCGGTGCCATAATAGTAAAAACAATGCTCGTCTAAGTTCGAGTATTTTTCTTTATAAGAATCGCTTTCAAATTCATTAACTGTGATAACGCCGACTATTCTAGAGCCGACTACTTTGTGGCTGCAGCTATGGTAAGGGTCGTAATAATAGTAATAAGTAGAGTCATTAATAGGGTCTGAAGGAACATAGCCCATGTATTGTTCTAAGACGGTGTCTATGGGGTCTCCTTGGCCAATGTAGCCGTTGTAGCCGTCTATTTCAGAGGGGAAGCCATCGTGGTCTAAAGAGTATAGCTTTAAAGCTTCAAAAATAGCCTGGGCGTCGCTTAAGCGTTGGGCGTCATGAGATTCTTGTAATCTTTTGGCTGGGTTAATAGCCACAAAAGTAACAGCCGCTAAAATAGCGATTATAGCAATGACTATTAATAATTCGACTAAAGTAAAACCTCCTTTATTATTTTTCATATAATTAAGTTTTTACCCTCCATCTCTTGAGGTGGAGTTTCGTTAAGTAAATGCAGGAGAGTAGGAGCGATGTCTTTTAAGGCACCATCTGTTCTAAGTTTAGCATTTACACGAGTATCGTCAACTAGGATAAAGGGAACAAAGTTGTCGGTGTGGGAAGCGTGGGGTTGGCCGGTGTCGCGGTCCAGATTAACTTCAGCGTCTCCGTGGTCGGAAGTGATGAGTAGTTTGGCGTTATTTTTTTGACACGAGTCGTAAATAATTCCAATAGCTTCGTCAACCACTTCGCAGGCTTTGATAATAGCAGGCTGATTGCCGGTGTGGCCGACCATGTCTGGGTTAGCTAGGTTTAGGATTATTACCTCGTGATTTTTATTATCTAAGACTTCAGATAGTTTATTAGCCAGGGGGATAGCCTGCATGGCAGGTTTTAAATCAAAAGTGGCTACTTTGTCAGAGGGGATTAAGTGACTGTCTTCGTTGGGGTATGGTTTTTCTCGCATGGAGTTGAAGCACTTGGTAACATAAACCCATTTTTCAGTTTCGGCTAAGCGGAATTGGTTGTAGCCCTTAGTAGATAAAAATTCGCCTAAGCAGTTTTTGATTTTTTGTTTAGATAAAATATAAGGACAGGGCATGTTTTCGTAGTATTCGGTTAAGGCTAAGTAATTATAATTTTCTTTACAAAATTTTTGAGTAATTTGAATAGCTCTATCAACTCGGTAATTAAAATTAATTACTAAGTCACCAGGTTTAATTAAGCCCTCGGGATTAATTAGAGTTGGTTTAATTAACTCGTCTATTTCGCCTCGAGAATATGCTTTGTCTATGGCTTGTTCTAAAGAGTCGGCTTTATAAAAGGATTCGCCTTGAGTCATGGTAAGAAATGCTTTTTGGATGCGGTCGTGGTTTTTATCGCGGTCCATGGCCCACCAGCGGCCCATGAGCGTGGCTGGGTTTTTAATATTTTTGATAAATTGTTTAACGCTTTTTGGAGGAGCGTCGCGGCCGTCTGAGAAAACATGCCAAAAAACTTGTTTGCCCTGTTTTAAAGCAAGGTTTTGAATAGTTAGGCCGGTTTGTAGATAAGAATGAACCCCTTTATCAGAACAGAGCCCAAGAAGATGGACTCTGTTTGATTTATCTAGGTTGTCTAAAAGAGTTTTGTTTTGAGAATAGTCTTCTTCTAGGGCTTGGGTTTGGGGTAAGAGAACGTTTCGACCGGCACCAATGATCATATGGCCCATTTCAGAGGAGCCTTGATGGCCAGGAGTAAGCCCGATATGTGTTCCCGCGGCGCCGAGTTTAGTATTGGGGTAATTATCTAGAAGTTTATCAAGGTTTGGAGTCTTAGCTAAATAAATAGCGTTGGTCTCGTCGTTAGTGCCAAGACCCCAGCCGTCGATGATGCATAAGACTATGGGAGTTTTATCCACGAATGAAGTTTAAGATTTCTTCTGCTTTTTGATCACGAAGTTCTTCAGTATCAGCTTCTAGGTTTAGACGAAGCTTTGGCTCAGTATTAGAAGGACGAACGTTGAACCAGTAGTCTTCATACTCAAAAGTAAGGCCGTCTAGATCAGAAATTTTAGCGTCAGCATATTTTTCTTTTAAGCCAGCTAATACTTTGTCTTTATCATCAACATCAGAGTTTGTTTCTTCGATGGCAGAATATTTTTGGTATTTTTTTAATACTTCAGAAAAAGGTTGATCTAGTTCAGAGATTAACTCTAAGACAAGGAGAGCGGTAATTAATCCAGAGTCAGCTTTATAGTTGTCTCGGAAATAATAATGACCAGAGTGCTCACCAGCAAAGATGGCTCCAGTATCAGCCATGGTTTTCTTAATGTAAGAATGGCCAACTCTATCAATGATTGCTTCACCACCATTAGCTTCGATAGTTTCTTTAAAGATTTTAGAACAAGGAACAGTATAGATCATTTTTTCACCTGGATTTTTCTTTAAGATTTGTTCAGCTAACATAGCGTCTACTAAAGCAGCAGCAATACGGTTGCCTTGGTTGTCAATAAAGAAGACTCGGTCGCCATCTCCATCAAAGGCCATGCCCATATCACAGTTTTCTTCTTTTACTTTAGCGATTAGATCAGCCACGTTTTCTGGTTCAATAGGGGAGGCAGGATGATTTGGGAAAGATCCATCTAATTCAAAGTATAAAGGAACAACTTCAATAGGAAGATGTTTTTGAATTAAAGGAATTAATTTTCCAGCCATGCCGTTTCCAGCGTCGATAGCAACTTTAAGAGGTTTGATTTTATTAACGTCAATAAAGCTTAAAGCGTGGTCGATGAATTCTGGCATAATGTCTCGTTCTTCAACAGTGCCCGGAGTTTGGCTAGGAGTGAATTCTCCTTTTAGGACCATGTCTTTGATTTCAACTAGCCCTGTTTCTACGCCCACTGGTTTAGCACCAGCTAAACACATTTTCATGCCATTGTATTCGGCAGGATTGTGAGAAGCGGTTAACATTGCCCCAGGAAAACCAAGCTTACCAGTAGCAAAATAAATAGTGTCGGTAGAAATTAAGTCCAGGTCGATAACATTAACGCCTTGAGCAGCAACTCCTTTGATAAATTCTTTTGATAATGAGATTCCTGACTCGCGCATGTCGCGGCCAACTAAAATTGTGTCTGCTTTTGTAAAGATAGCAAAAGCTTGGCCTACTTTATTAACGATGTCTTCGTTAAGTTGATCGGGGTAAGTACCGCGAACGTCGTAGGCCTTAAAGATCTTGTCTAAATCCATGAATTTTTACTTTTTAGATTTCTTAGATTTTTTACAACAGTGGCAAGCCATAGAAAAGGCGCCAACTGCCCAAAGGATTCCTAAAAATCCTAAGATTCCTCCAGCATAGGGAACAAGCTTAGCGATATAGAAAAGAGTAGTTCCTAAAATTAACGGCCAGAACAAGTTAGTAGCTTTTGGCATTATTTTTTGTCCCAAAGCCAAGCCAATAGCGAGAGTAGCTAGATATAAAGCAAGACCGTAAAGAATAAATCCAATTATAGAAAATGGAATTCCGATAATAGTTAGCATTAACAGACCTAAAACTAAAGGAGTAAGAATAACCCAGGCTAAACCTCTTAAAAAGCTTTTACCAGGATTGTCGAACATGGCTTGAGTGGTTTCTTCGAATTTTTTAGGGAATAAATAGATTAAGATAACACCAACTAGTAATAAGCCTAGTAATTTAACAAATTCCCAAATTACTTGGCTAGCAGTTAAAAATGGTTTTGTGTCTGTAAGCTCAGTAACCGCGGTTTCTGCTGGAGTGTAAGTAGTGGCTCCAGAAATAACAGCTTCAGTGTCGATAGTAGCAGTTTCAGAAGATTTGTAATTTAAGTCTCCAGCAATGTTGGCGTCTTCACCTAATTTAACAGGGCCGCTTTCGTCTACATAAACAGTTCCTAGAACAGTATTGTTTAGAGTAATGTCTCCAGCGCCAGCCCACATGTTTCCGTTTAAAGTTCCTTCGGTAGCGACCATGCCTCCATAAGCAGTAAGGTCTCCGTTAATAACAGTGTCTTCATCAGTGGTGATTTGAGCTCCGAATAAAGAGGCGTTTCTAGTAACAGTAGCCCCGATTAAGTTGATGCTTGAACCACCGGCTCGGATATCCCCATTAATAGTTCCGTAAATATTAATTGATTGAGCGCCAACGATTAAGTCTCCTTCAATAATGGCGTCTGGGGATATAGTAACGCTTTGGCCAGCAACAATAACATCTGATAAGTAATGATCTTTTAAAACTATAGATTGGCCGCCTTCAAAATAAGTAGTAAGGTGTTGAGTTAGTTCTTCTGAGGACTCTTCTTCTACTGCAATAAGCTCGTCAGGAGACTCGCTGTCTTCGTTTTCTACAGAAGCTTCTATTCCTTCAGGTGTTTCTTCAGGAGCAACTTCTAAGGCTAAAGCAGGTGAGAGCAATAAAAAAATAGCTCCACAAGCTATTAATCCTGAAATTAAAGTTTTGTTTTTCATTGTTTTTATTGGTTATTTTTATATCTATATTTTACAATATTGTTAGAGAATAAGCAAGGTGCCGATGATTATTAAAATAGTGGCTAAGATTTTTAAAATAAAGGAAGATTTTTTTATTTTTTCTAAAGGTTTTCTAGTAAAACGATTAAAGATAATAATTAAGATTATAACAAGTACGGGATAAGTTTCGCTGATAAATGAGGCATGAGTGATAGATTTTAAATCCGCGGCTAAGATAAAAAAGACAAAAGAAAAAGCACCAATGATGCCGGCAAAAATAATATGAAATAATGTTTTATCTGAACGGTGGTTTATTTTTTTAAAGTAATAAAGCAAAAAGCTTAAAGAAGCTAAGATGCGTCCGAGGCCGATCCAGAAAAAAAGAGAAGATAAATAATTACTGTTGATAGCCGGGCTGATTAAAATACTAGATAAGGCAAAAAGAAAAGCAGCTAGTAGGGCTAGACTGACTCCTTGGTTAATTTTTATTTTTTTTAAACGAGGTTTAGATAAAATTAAAATTCCGGAGATGATTAGAAAAAATCCTAAATAGATGGGCAGATTAAAATTAGCTCCTAAAAAAAGGATGGCCATGATTAAGACAAATAAAGGAGTGAGAGAAAAAATAGGGGCGAGGCGAGAAGCTTCTTCTTTTTGTAAGGAATATAAATAAACTAAAATAGCTAAGGATAAAATTAATCCAATAGCGATACCGTTGAGAGAGATGTTGAATTGAGGAAGGACGAGTCCTTTGGTTAAAATTAAACTAGTAATTATAAAGACAGCTCCGCCGCTGGCGCTGGAGACGCCGAAGTAATATATTGGGTGCTTTATTTCTCTGGTAACAGTAAGACGGTCTATTAAATTGACTAAAGCTAAGAGAAGGGCAGAGCTTAAAGCTAAGATTATCCAATTGTCCATGGGTTTATTTTACAATAGCCTGGTTTTTATGTAAACTTAGAGCATGATATCAAATAATCAAGAAAAATTAATTAAGTCTTTACAGACTAAAAAGGGCCGAACTAAAGAGGGTCTTTGTTTAGTAGAGGGGCAAAAAGTAATAGACACAGCTGGGGAAGCGGTTGATTTTGAGTTTACCCAAGAAGATAGTACTAATTTTAATGATTTAGTGACTACGGAAACTCCGCAAGGAGTGGCGGCAGTGGCTAAAATTCCAGAATGGACTAAGGAAGAGTTATTAGAGAGGAAAGTGCTAGTGGTTTTAGATGGAGTGCAAGATCCAGGGAACGTAGGAACGATTTTAAGATTATGTTTAGGTTTTGAAGCTGGGTTATTGTTAGTAGAGTCTGCAGACGTAACTAGCCCCAAAGTAATTCGGTCTTCTGTAGGAGCAATGTTTCAAGTGCCGTGGATGAAAGTAAGGCCAGAAGAGGTAGATGAGTATCTTGAAAATTATAAAATATTTAGACTTGAAAAACGTGTAGGGACAGAACACTGTTCTGTCCTATCTAAGAATGAACGCGTTGCTTTGATCGCAGGTTCAGAAGGGCAAGGAATTAAACTTGATATTAAAGGTGAGTCTTTAGAGATTAAACATAGCGACAAATTAGAGTCATTAAATGTGGCTACGGCCGTAGCCATAAGTCTATGGTCTACTTACTAGGAGCGTTAGGAGTTTGGAATTTGTTTGTGTTTGTGATGTACGGAGCAGATAAGTTGTTTGCATCTAATGGGTCTAGAAGAATTTCAGAGAAGATGTTATTGGTGTTGGCTTTGTTAATGGGTAGTCCAGGAGCCTTGCTAGGAATGTATTTTTTTCGACATAAAACAAAAAAGCTCAGCTTTCAGGCGTGGCTTTTTTTAATCTTAGTGATTCAAGTGGGGCTAGTTTATCTTTATCTTTGGTTAACGTAATCTTCTAAATAAGAATATAATTCAGTTAATTGGCCGTCTTTAGTAAGACTGGCTTTTTTGATCATTTCTGTTTCAGTTTCTTCGTTAAATAAATTAGGGAAGACGTACTTAATTAAGTTGTCGCCAAATTCATTAGAAGCATCACGAGGGAGTTCACAAGGAAGGTTGTCTACGGCCATGACTAAAACTCCTTCGTAGTCATAAAAAGGATCGGCAATAGTAGAGGAACGAGTAGTAGAAGCGATAGGACCATTAATGTCGCAGCTGATGTCGGCGATTATTTTAAGTTTAAATTCTGGATCTTTATAATCTTCGGCAGCAATTAATTTAGGGGATTTGTGATGCCAGAAATGACAAGCGATGTACATGTCGTGAGTTTTAGTGTAGGGAGTGAGGGCATTTTGGTATTCTTCTGGGTGTTGGTAGAAGTTATCTCTATCATAAGGCTTACCGTCTTTTCGTTCAACATAATCGGCTGAGCCAAGGACAGTGAAATTAGCCTTGGCTTTTTTTAAGATATTTTGGGCTCCCTTAGAAACACGGCCTCGACCAGTAAGTAATATTTTATAGTCTTCAGGTAATTTTATTTTCTTCAACTCCTCATAACATTCGTTTAAATCATGACATTCATGAGCAGGTTTAAGTTTATAGGCTTTGGATTGAAGTCCATAGCCAAGTAAGGCATTGTAAGCGCCAACTACGCCAGCGTAATAACCAAAAGCCACAACGCGTTTGCCAGATTCGTCGACTAAGTATTCGTAGTCGATCATTTGGATTTTTTTGTCTAAAATAGTTTTAAGAAGGTCGCGGTTGTAAGGTTGTTTTTTAGCGGTATGGGAGAAAAATAAATATTTTTTATTTGGAATAAGTTTGTCCATCTTAACTTCTTTTACGCCCATTAAAATATCGCAGTCAGATAGGTCTTCTTTTAAATCGATTCCTACGTCAGTGTACTCGTCATCAGTAAAAGCTCGGATGTCGCTTGGTTGGACAAAGATTTCTACGTTAGGAAACTTTTTTAGAGTTTCTGCGCATTGGGTTGGGGTTAATGGGACGCGATGGTCGGGCGGAGTTTTGGTTTCTTTTAGGATTCCTAATTTGATCATATGGTCGGAGGTTAATTTAAAAAAAGTTCAGAGCTTGGGTGGGGTGCTCTGAAAACCCGGGGTGCCTAGAAGGTGCTGGTGAACCAGCAGCTGGGTGGCCACATCGGCATGGCTTCGCAGGTGCCGACATCCAGGTGTCGATCTGGGGTGGTATGGCGGCCGATGGGCTGGCAGGAGGGAACGTGGTCTGCGTCCAGGACGATCACGGTCTGACGGGTGCCGAGGGCCAGGCCGTCCCGGGTGAGGCGACGGACAGGAATGACCTCGAATTCGATAGGATGGTGGGGGATTCTCATGGAGTTCTCCGGGCAGAGGTGATGTAGTTATCTTATATTTTAAAAAGTGTTTTGTAAAGGTGGTTAGTTTAAATAATCGCTAGCCATTCTTTTAGGATAAGAGGACTCTTTAGCAGTAGTATGGGTACGCAATGCTTTAAAAAGAGGGTTGGAGCCAATTTGTTGCATATATGGATCAAGGTCAGTTAGTCTTTGTCTCATGCTTTCTTTTAACTCTTTTATTCTACTTGGGTCTTCATAATCTTTTGATCTATGATAGGCGCTGAGATTTCCTACGGTTTTTAAAAGCTCTTCTTTTGAACCAATTAAAGATTGTTTTAGTCTAGCATAATGAGGAATGCTTTCATCTCTGATATCATCTTTACCTTCTATATCAGCAATAGCTTTTGCTGTGCCCCGATGAGCGTCCATGAATAGTTTTTTCATTCTTTTAGCCATTTCGTTAGAGGGGAGTTTGTGGAATTCTATGTTTTCAATAAGCATGAAGGCTTGATTAAGAGGGTAGCTGAACTGATAAAGAAGGTCTAATTCTTCTTCAGTTAATTCTGGTAATTCTTGTTCCGCTCTTTTTTCGTTAGTTGGATCGGTCATAGTTTTAGGTAATAATTATTTTTTCTATATCTTGTGGAGATTCAAAGATGTAATCAGGATTGGCTTCTAAAAGTCGGTTTTTTGATTGGGAGCCCCAAGGCGTAGCTCCAGTTAAAAGATTGAATTGTTTGCCAACTTCAATTTCATGGGTAGTGTCACCAATAAAAATTGTTTCTTGAGGATTAAAATTATATTTATCTAGTATTTGCTGCAGACCCTCGGCTTTATCAATAACGTCAGCAAATATTTCTAAAAAAATATTTTCTAAATCCCAGTCTTTGATTTGTGGGGCTAGAAATTTAATGGGATCCATGCTGACCACAATCATTTTCTTATTGTTTTGTTTTAAATTTTTAACTACTTCGATCATGCCGGGAAAGGGTTTGGTTGGTCCATAGGCTATAGTTGCTTCTTGAAATAACTGACCTTGTTTTTCAGGAGTGAGACTAGGAGCGTATTTTTTATAGAAATTCATATAAGGAACTTCCCAATTATCTTGGTATTCCTGAAAATTAAGCTCAGGCTGACCGCAGTCTTTTAAAATATAATTAACCGCAAAGTGAAGTGACTTAATGTTGTCGTGGATTACTCCAGACCAATCCCAGAGAATATTGTTTATTTTTTTTGCCATACGCTTACTAAATTAAAAGCCCGGCTCGAGGAAGTGTGCTCGCCAGCGCGGGAGTAAAATTGTTTTATTACTTTAAAATTATTTTGTTTGGCTAGTTTGTTTAGTTCGCGTTTAGTGAAGGTGTGGCAATAGCGCTGAACAGTTTTGGAAGTATTAGGGAAAGTCCAAGGAATATTAGCGTCCTGCCACTCCAAGTCATTCTTAGTAAAAATATTTTTTATTACGTATTTTCTATATTTTTTTTGCCAGAGATTCCAGTTGGTCATTAGTAAGTAGCCGCCATGTTTAAGGACGCGGGAAAATTCGGCGACAGTTTCTTGGCGTAATTCTTTAGAAGGGATGTGATGTAAAGTGGCAATAGGTAAGACTTCGTCAAAAGTTTCGTCTTTAAAAGGAAGTTTAGTTTCTTGGTGAAGGATAAATTTTTGGTCTGGATATTTTTCTTTACAGATTTTTATAAGTTTTTCGGAATTATCTAAGCCAGTGTAATCGATAGGAAGTTTTTTTAGATAATTTAAAAGACGTCCATTACCGCAGCCGTAATCTAAGATTTTACTATCCTTTTTTATGTAGGGTTTAAGGATTTCAAACTCTGGCCAGGGAAGAGTCCGGGTTTCATTAAAATGGACAGAGACTTCATTATAAAAGCCTTGAACCTGGGTTTTAATTATGTTTTGGGCAGTTGATTTATCCATATATATAGTATAGTATAACAATACTATGAAAAAAGTATTAAGACAAATAATTGAAGAAGCTTTAGAGCGGGGAGTGACATCTCCGAAGACTTTGCGCAAAATAAAAGGCCGGGTAGTTAAAGAGCATGGAGTGAAGAAAATGCCGACAGATGTGGAGCTTTTGCGAGAGTATAAGACCATGACTAAGGACCTAGATGAAGACTTTGCGCAGCTTTTGAAAACTCGAGGAGTGCGAACAATGAGCGGAGTGGCCATTGTGGCAGTGTTGACTAAGCCGTATCCATGTCCAGGTAATTGTTTGTACTGTCCAAACGAGCCAAACATGCCTAAGAGTTATCTTTCTAATGAGCCAGCAGTGATGCGAGCGATTTTGTGTAAGTTTGATCCATTTAAGCAAGTTCAACTTCGGTTGCGAGCCTTAGAAGATAACGGGCATAACACAGATAAGTGTGAGCTGATTGTAATGGGTGGAACTTGGTCTTATTTGCCAAAGCGTTATCAGAATTGGTTTTTGAAGAGATGCTATGATGGTTTTAATAATTATAAAGCTAAGAATTTTGAAGAAGCAAAAAAGAAAAATGAGAAAGCAAAGCATCGAGTAGTGGGATTAACTCTTGAAACACGCCAAGATTATATAGATAAAGAAGAAGTAGAGAGAATGAGAGCAATGGGAGCGACCAGAGTAGAGCTAGGCGTGCAAACAGTGGATGATAAAATTTTAAAATTGAACAGACGTGGACATAATACAGACGCAACCATAAAAGCGACTAAATTATTGCGCCAAGCTGGGTTTAAAATTACTTATCATCTAATGCCTAACCTTCCAGGGTCAACAGTGGCTAAAGATTTTAAAATGTTTAAGACTATTTTTGAGGATCCTCGGTTTCAGCCAGACCAAATTAAAATTTATCCCTGTGTAGTTACAGAAAATTCT